>NZ_LKDU01000021.1:0-80999 GCF_001401855.1 Pseudoalteromonas sp. P1-7a
CATGTAAGAATAAGTAAAAACCGAGTAAAGCTTCCGCGTCCTGCTCACGCCCCTTACCTACATCCATGTAGGCAACAAAGAGTTTATCGACCCTAGGCAGAACCCGAAGGGCAGCGCATGTTTGGCATTTATGCTGCGTTATCGCCTATTTATGGGGAGTAACCACACTTCATAGGCTCTGGCTTGCCTAAAAACCAAACAACTGCTGAAAATTCAACCACCAAAGTTCAACACGCCCTAATTAAATATGTTACTCCAATCTTGTTTGATCAGTGCGGGAACAGCTTCTTTTGGTACTGGCTTACTAAATAAATAGCCCTGAAAATGCCTACAGCCTAACTGATTTAAAAACTGTAGTTGTTGTGTGTTTTCAATGCCTTCAGCCACACACTCTTTACCTAGGCTATGCGCTAAGGTGAGCGTTGATTGAATAATCGCTTCATCATCAGAGTCCACACCAATATCTTGCACAAAGCTTCTATCTATTTTCAATACATCAATAGGAAAACGTTTTAAATACGTGAGTGAGGCATAGCCTGTACCAAAGTCATCCATGTAGAGTTTACAGCCAAGTTTTTTCAGCATTTCCATACTATGTAGTGCTCGTTTTGAGTCGCGCATTAAAATAGACTCAGTGATTTCAAACACTATCGCGTCTGAAGGTACATCAGCCTTTGTAAGTGCCTTATGGATTTCAGTTACCAGCTCTTCGTATTCAAAATCAAGCGCAGAGAGGTTAATCGACAAGTACAATTGTGGCGATATTTCTCGCCATTGTTTAAGCGCTTGTAACGCACGGGTAAAGGTCTGCAGCATTATTTTTGTTATTAAGCCAATGCTCTCAGCCGCTAAAGAAAATTCTTGCGTTGGCACTAGCGTGTTTTCAGGCCAGCGCAATAACACTTCAAAGCCTTCGGTTTGCTGAGTGCGCGCATTCACTATGGGCTGATAATAATTACAAAACTGTTCTTCTTGGTATGCTTTAGTGAGCAACGACTCTAAATGCAGTGCTTTTTGTACATGTTGGTTCATCTCCTGCTTGTAAAACTTATAACTACTTTCGAGGGACTCTTTTGCATGATACAGCGCGATACTCGCAGCTTTTAAAAGCGCTGCGTGATCGAGAGCGTCATCAGGTGCTATTGCAACACCTATGCTTAAATTAACGTTTACCACCTGGCCATTAAATTCCATATTTTGGCTGACAGAGTCTATCAATTTAGAGCAAATAAGTAGCACTTCTTCAATTTGTTGCACATCTTCCACCAGCACAACAAATTCATCGCCGCCAAAGCGGGCCACACTGGCTGATGGGCGTAATGCGCGTTTAATGCGCTTAGCCACTTGCTTTATTAGCTCATCCGCCGCTTCACGTCCAAATGAATCATTAAAGTATTTAAACCGCTTAATATTTACATGCAGCATAGCGACTTTGCATTGATGATTTTGTGCTTGCTCAATAGCATGCTCAACCCTGTCGTTAAACAGCATGCGATTAGGTAAACCGGTTAAGGAATCGTAATTAGCTAAAATATGTAGCTCATTTTCGGCCAATTTTTGTGCATGAATATCGGTTAAAATAATAACGTAACTGCTTAAGCGATGTTCTGTGTCGGCCACTGCACTGATTTTTACTAATACATGGCGCTGCTCGCCACTGGCGAGGGTAACTAAGTCTTCACACGAAAAGTGCTCACCTACATTAAGTTTTTGCATTATCCGCAGGTAGTCAAAGCGGTTGCTTCGCGATATACCTAAATTAAGGGCACGGCTAGAGCGTGGCTCACTCGGAAAGTTAAAGGCCGTTTGCAATGATTTGTTTGAGGCGCGAACCGTAAAGTTTTTATCAAGAATAAACACCCAATCACGTGTTTGCTCAAATGCTGCGGTAAACAAACGCGCATGCTCTTCAAACACCATCTCGCGGGTCATATTGGTGTAAGTACCCGCTACTTTTTTAGGAGCCTGACCGCTCCACTCCACCACTTTGCCAAAATCTTTATACCAACGCCAATAGCCTTTAGCGTGGCGTAAGCGATAGGTGCAATTAAAGTAGCCTTTGTCGGTTGATAGAAACTCTAACCATTCTAATCTAAAAAGCGCTTTATCTTGCGGGTGAATTTTAGCGAGGTAATCATCTAGGCTTACACTTTCTTGATCATACCCAAGTTCATTACATAAGCGAGGTTGGTAAATACTACTGGATGTTGACTGCCAATCCCACATACCTGATTCACTTCCCTCTAAGGCTAATTTTAAGCGCGCTTCACTTTCTTTACTTTCTTTATTTGCCGCTAATAAGATGCGCTGAACTTTGTTGCGGCGCATTACCCAAAAAGCAATAAATGCTATAAACAAAATAGCATAAAGCACTATAAAATACGGTGCTCGCCACAGTGGATACTTAACACGAATTTTTAATACTGCAGGCGGAGTATACTCGCCTGTAAGCGGGTCTTTAGCCCATACCTTTAATTGGTAATTACCTGGGTTTAATTTTGGAAATAACACCCGATTATTATTACGCGTGTACGTTTTTTGCCCATCATCAAGCTGATACTCATAAATTATGCGCTCTTGATAGCTAAACGCCATTGCTGAAAACGCCACTTCTAAACCGATATCATCATGATTGAGTACTATTTCATTGAGTGGCTGTTTTAAATCGATAGATAAATCACGCGACATTAAATCAACCCGAGTGATATTTACGTGGTCAATTAATGAATGGTAATTTTGATTTTCCATTGGATGAAAATACGTAATGCCCTTTAAGCTACCATAGGCAATTCGGCCATCTTTTAGGTGCGCCATAGCACTGCTGTTAAACTCAGCTGAAAGCAGTCCTTCTGATGTAGAAAACTGCTGAAAATGAAGTGTTTCTGGGTTTAGTCGCCATATACCTTTATGACTACTCATCCAAATCATACCATCATCATCCAGTACCATGTCGTAAAGTAAGGTACCTAGCTTGTTTTTTTCTAAATCAACGGTGTGCACTAACTCATAGCTTTTAGCATCAAGTCCTATCAAGCCAAAGTTAGAAAGCGAAATCCATAAAATACCATTGTTATCTACCACGTAAGAAAGCACATTAATAGCCACATTGTCGTGTTGTTTTGGCACTTTATAAATGGTGTTTAACGTTAATGTGGTTGGATTTACTTGGTACAAAATACCCGCATTAAAAAACAGTGGCATATCGGGCTTGGTTGCCAGCGCTGGCGAAAAACCGTGCGCCAAAAACGGTTCTATTTTGCTAAAAGCCCCTTCTAATCGGGTGACTTTCTGGGTGTCGATATTGTATCTAAACATGCCATGATCCGAGTGCACATAGTATAAATCACCGTTTGGCATTAAAGTGACACCATGCACCCAACCCTGTATTAAGTCTCTATTGCTAGGATTACTTAAGGTTGGCTCGTTAATTTGATGGGTTACAGGGTCAAATTCAAATAACCCTCTGTTTGTATGTAACCATAACTTATCTTTGTAGGGAATAGCTTCATAAATGCTAAATTCAGTAGTCAATAAGTCGACTTTATAGTCTTTTAAGTAAACCTTGCTGGTGTGAGTACTCAAGTCAATTTCAGTTAAGCCATTGTGTGTTGCAAGCCACAGACTGTTATCGTACTCCGTAATGCCCCAAACCGAAGGATGAGAAAGGCCATCCCCCCCCAGTTGGCTACCATCTATATTGCTAAAGTGGTAGGTATTATTAGACAGATAAAATGCACCATCGGTTTTTGTAGCTAGCCAATAGCCACCCGATTTATCTTTAACCATGTCTATCATACTGGTATCAGATAGGCTGTATTTACTTTGCGTTATACGGGTGTTTTTTACTAACTCTTTCGTATTTAAATTAAATCTAAAAAGCCCTTTATTGGTCGCTAGATCTAGCTCTTCGCCTTCGTTAATAATGCGCCATACATTTAAATCGGCAATAATGGCTTTGTTTTTAAATGCTAAGTCGGGACGTTCAAACATGCCCGGCAAATCGCTAATATCAACTTGATATAACCCCTTGACGGTACCAACTAGCAACTGGTTGTTTTCTATTACAGAAAACGACTTTACGTTGTTTTGGTAAATATGTTCAGCTTTGCTTTTTAAATGCTGCAACGCTCTAATTTGCTCAGAAGCAATATCAAATACAAACGCGCCATGGCTAGTACCTATAAAAATATACCCATTATGATGAAAAAGCTCTCTTACTAAGGTGTTTTCGTATTCTTTAGGCAACTCAAATAAGCTCGTTATTTTACCTGTTTCGATATCTAATTTAGCAAAATCGCGTCCACGCCCAATCCACAAAGTCTTGTCATCAACAGCGACCATACTAAATACCGATTGGCTTAAAATTTGTTTTTCGCTGGTAGGCTGGGAAATAAACTGCTGGTAGGTATCAGTAGTGGGGTCATATTTGAATAAACCAGCGAGTAAAGAAGCTATCCAAATATTGCCCGCGGGGTCTTGATAAACACAATCAATAATAGCTTCTTCAAGCTCGCCATTAGGGCCGTTAATTGAAACAACTTGGTAGCCATCGTAACGATTTAACCCCCCTTCCGTAGAGAGCCATAAATAACCGTTATTATCAAGCAGCATAGTATTCACATAGCTTTGCGAAAGGCCCTCGCTGGGAGATAAACGCTTTACTTGTGCGCCCACTTGGCAACTAAATATAGCAATTAAAGCTATAAAGCAACTAATGATCCCGTTAACGCCTTTACTCATGGCTTGGTCCGTTGTTTTTGTTATAGGTATTCGAGAGCAACTATATTTCGATGAGCATAAATATCAAAAAGTGCTTTTAAACCAGGAGTATATGTTAATACCTGGTTAAAACCAAGGCCCATATATAAAGCTGTAATACTTTTATAAGCAAAGGTGTAAAGTGGTAGGGGCTGGTGTTTTACTGCAGCACTTACAAGTTGTGTTGCCAGCCCTTTACTACGATGCTGAGGGGCAACAAATACGGTCGATAAAAATAAGAAGTCGTGTTTATTTTGAATCCGACACGCCGCAACTATGTGCATTCCTTTGTAAACAACCCAAACCTGATCTTGCTTATTGGCACGCCCTCTTACGCTATACTGTGCATAAAACTTATTAACTAATGGAGTTTTAAGTGCGTCTAATATTTGTACTGTGTACATACTAGCTTAGCATTAACGCCAAATACTGCTCAAACTGTTGCTTTAAAAATGCTTGCTCAGCCACCGGGCGGCTATGAATGGTGTTGTAAACTTGTTCACGTGTTTTTTTATTACGTTTAATTTGATAAGCCCAAAATGATGCCTCGTAATCTAATTGAATCTGGTATTTTTGCTCTCGAGGTAAAGCACATAAGTTAAAACTCACAACCACTCCTAAGTACGGTTAATTATCCGCATTTATTATACGTATATTTGATACTATTTACTGTTTAAAAAGCAACAAACATGGGCAAAAAGCAGACTATTTTGTTATTATTTGCGACGATCATTTGTCCCTATCCCCATTTTAAACGGAAGTAATCTTGCAGATACAACCCAATGCTTTGTTTTTATTAGTCGTTTTATTTTTTAGTAAAATCACACTCGCCAATCACAATAGCGTTATATTTAACCGCCCCGCCGACTCAGCTCAAGCAAGCTATGCGCTCGCTTTACTCACATTAGCCTATAAAGAACTTAACTACGAAGTACACATAATTGATTTTAATCGCCAAAATGCATTATTAGCAGCCAATAATGGGGTGTTAGACGGCCAACTTGGGCGTGACATAAGCATAGAAGCAGATAATCAAAACCTAATTAGAATTAACTATCCGCTGTTTGACTATAAGCTTTTGCTATTTAAAAACTGCCAACCCAATACTCTCGATAAGCTCGATAGTATTGCGGTTTTGTCGGGTTATCCGGTTCAAAACCATTATTTGAAAGAGCAAAAATTTAACGGCAATATTATTGAAGTAAAAAATATTACAACCCAACTTAACCTACTAGCCCAACATAAAGTTGAGGGGGTAATTATGCTCGATTTTGTACTTAAAGCCGATAACTTTGCCCTGCCTGAGACGTGCATGCAAACCCAGCTGCTAAGTACGTTTTCGCTCTATCATTATGTACATAAAAAGCACGCGGCTTTGGTAAGTAAATTATTGAATGCTTTAAATAAATTGCACAATAACGGTACTACTCGCGCGTTGCGTGCAAAGTATAATTTAAAATATTAATAAGTCACACTAGGTTTAAAATTCAAAGCCTTGTTGTTTGTCCAAAGTAGTTTGAGATTGGGCTGCTTGGCGCTTTTGCAAATACCGTTTGTAGCGCTGCTGGCATAAGCTAAGTACTTTCTTTTTTTGCGCGTTGGTTAATGTGTTCCAATTAAAGCGCTCATCCCGGCTTCGGTAGCAACCTTTACAATAGCCTCGGTTATTTACTTGGCAAATACTTTTACAGGGGCTTGGAATATCAAATATTTCAATTTGTTGCATTGTGCCCCCTAAGTAGATTAATTACTTTGTACGAGTATAGCGTTATTTATGTACAAAAAAAAAGCAGCGTTTACGCTGCTTTTTTTACGCCAACGAAGCTGCCTAATGGCTTTCCTTACATGCTTTGTTTGTGATTTCAGCTTTACGTTGAAATGGCTTTGCATACATGGCTAAAACAAGTGGCTTTAGCTCTTCAGGCACCAAGGCTAAACGCTGCTCAAAGGTGGCGGTATCCGGCTCATTAATTACTGCTTGCTTGCAACCACCGGCAATGTAATTACCTGGGTGTAAGTAAAAAGACTCAACAATGTGCTTATCAATTGTTTGCGCTAGCTCATCGGCATCATCGCAGCCGCTTTGCACTGGCTCTCCAAAAGCTAAGTGTACATGCCCTTTGGCAGAGCTAAACCCTTCAACAATACTTGCAATGTCTTCGCCAGCTGATTTTACGTATTCACCATGTTGCTGTTTATGGTAAAGCTCTTTTGCTTTAGAAATTGCACAAGGCTCATACTGGTAAGAAATAGACACCGGAACAATTTTTAACTCTTTAATGTACTCACCAAACTCTTTCTTTTGTTTACGGCCATTCAGTTGCAGCATTTTTAGAAGCGCAGGATCTGTTTGATCAAATCCATCTTTTGCACGGCCTTCTTTTTGGGCAATCCAAATAGAGTTTCCTGCCGCTAACGAGTCATAAATATATGATGATAACTGCGTAAGCGCCTTAAGCATCTCTTTAGGTGCTTTGGCTGAGCGCTTAACGATAAAGCTTTTATTTAAACGCATCAGCTCGGTGATATAGGGTATTTGCAATAAATTATCGCCAATTGCTATGCGCACCGTCTTCATATTGTGCTGATACAACCCCCAGTTCACTAGTGCAGGATCCAGCACTATGTCGCGATGGTTTGATATAAATAAATACGCCTGCTGTGGGTCTAATTTATCTAAACCCGAAAAGGTGACTTTTGAGGTAGTGCGTTTTATAAGTTTATCTAAATACTCTGCAACTTCGTTTTGCACATCTTCAACGCTCGTAAATTTACCCCATTTTTTTCGTAACTGGCTTCTCACCAGTGCGCGAGCAATAAAAGGTATAGCCGATATAAAGCGCGGCAAGTTGTACTTTGCTATTACATCAATAAACGCATTATCGTTAATTAAACGCGCTAGCGAGGCCGCAACTTCGTCGTCGTTGTAAGGTCTTATGTCTGCGTACTTATCTTCTAATTCACTCATTACTGCATCTACAATGTTAAAAAACGGCACGCAAAACGTACCGTTTATATATAATTTTGATTATAACTCAGCCACTCTTAAATAAGAAATAGCCAATTGGTTATGCTTATTTGCGAGCCATTTCAGTTTATGACCACGCAAAAAGAAGTTGGTGCATTGTTTTTTAGTCTTATCAACTTTAATAAGGCTTGCTGACCTTTCATGGGTAAGTAAGTTCAACCTCAAAATAAAAACAGGCCCCAGCGATATAGCCCGCTAAAATATCATGTTATTTATATTTGAGTGGGCAGACCAGCCAATTTAGACTTTTATCAATAGCCTGACTTTTTGTACTAAGCATTTGGTAGTAATAGCATTAACATAAGTGTGTATTCGTAGTACCTTAAACACTCTTGTCATTTTACGGTACGCATTTAGATAGGACACACAATGAAAATCACCATTCTCGATAACGCTACTTTAGCTAAAACCTCGTTAACTTGCATTGAAGAACTAGGTGAGCTAACGACTTACGAACTTACCTCACCTGAGCAAGTTGTTGCTCACAGCCAAGGCGCGGACGTCCTTATTACCAACAAGGTTGTGCTAAATCGCGATACGATAAGCCAACTTAAAACACTTAAGCTTATATGCGTAAGTGCAACAGGCACTAATAATGTTGATTTAAACGCCGCTGAAGAATTTGGTATTGCCGTTACCAACGTAGCAGGCTACTCAACCCCTTCGGTTGTACAGCACACGTTTTCGTTGGTAACTAATTTATTAGGTAATACGCATCGCTATCAACGCGATTGTCAGCAAGGTGCATGGCAAAAAAGCGAAATGTTTTGCAGATTAGACTACAGCTTTAATGATTTACAAGGTAAAACATTTGCCATTATAGGTGGCGGCACGCTGGGTAAAGGTGTAGCCACAGTAGCACAAGCATTTGGCGCAAATGTAGTGGTGGCAGAGCGTAAAGGTGCGCCTTGTAGGAAAGACCGCACACCTTTCGAAGAAGTATTAAAAACCGCTGATATAATTAGCGTGCACTGCCCGCTAACTGATGAGACACGCGATTTAATTTCGTTAGATGAGCTAAAAATGATGAAACCCAGCAGTATTATTATTAATACCGCCCGCGGTGGCATTATAAACGAAGCCGACCTAGTAACAGCGCTTGAGCAAAATTTAATTGCTGGAGCAGGCGTTGATGTACTAACAAAAGAGCCAGCAGAGCTCACCAACCCACTAGCAAATTACACCGGCGAAAACTTGCTGCTTACCCCTCACATAGCCTGGGCAAGCACAGAGTCAATCGTACGCTTAATTAATGAGGTGAGCTTAAACATAGCAGCCTTTACTAACGGTGAATCTCGTAATCGTTTAGTGTAACGTATTTTGGCTATACTATATTTAATTGACCTAAATTAGCCTAATCGTTAAAAAAACTAAAAAGTGGCTGTTTTTACTAATGATTTTTATAATTCATCATTTAAAAATAGTCACAAAATCATAAGCTATTGAATTTTAAATCTTTGTTATATTGGCCTACTACTTGCCTTGAATGAGTAAATAATTAAATTAAAACTCATCAAGGACTATAACAATGAAAAAATCACTTTTAGCTGCAGCACTTATTGCCCCGTTTCTAACCGGTTGTGTTATTGCCGTATCAGATGGCGAAGCAGAAACGCACTGGGCAGGGAATGACTCATCAAGTTGGCAACAGCATCATAAAAAAAACCGCGAAGCAATTGCCGATCTAAAAATGGATAGCAGCTACCAATCTGTTTTAGCACAATTAAAAACGCCAAGCTTTACCGAACTGTTAAAAAAAGACGGTGATGTGTATCAGGTACTTTATTACATGACGCATAGTATTCACTCTGATGGAAAAACAACAAAAGATGAGTGCACACCGTTGGTGTTTAAAAATGATAAACTGGTGGGTATTGGTGAAAGCGCGCTGGGTATGATCACCAAATAACAACGTGCTAGTAAAATATAGTTGCCCCGCTCGGTAATAACATAATGTGTGGGGCCGATTTAAACAAGGCTTTGTGAAAACACAGCCATATTACAAGTTAAGCGCAACCACCTGATCACGACCTGCATCTTTTGCGGCATATAGCCCTAGGTCAGCTTGTTCAAGTAAAGCCTGCTCGGCACTGGCGTTGCCGTTTTCCATACTCGCAATACCAATACTAATTGTAATATGATCTGCATTTAAAGATGCTTTGTGCTCTATATTTAAATTGTTTACCGCTTTTCTTAGCTTTTGTGCAAAGGCTAATGCCTGTTGTTTATTAACATCGGGTAAGACCGCTGCAAACTCTTCCCCCCCGTAACGCGCTATAAAGTCAGTACTACGCTCACATTGCGCTGCTAAGGCTTGCGCAACCTGCTTTAAACACTCATCACCAGCACGATGTCCATAGCAGTCGTTATAGCGTTTAAAGTGATCGATATCCATTAATAAAACAGATAAGCATGAGCCATTACGTTTGCTTCTGCGCCATTCGCGAGAGAGGTTTTCGTCTAAATAACGCCTGTTGGGTATTTCTGTTAAGCCATCAATGGAGGCAAGCATCTCAAGCAAATCATTTTTTTGCTTAATAAGTAATTGATTACGAACTCTCACTTTTACTATAGATGCATTAAAGGGCTTAGTGATGTAATCCATTGCACCTAACTCAAGGCCTTTGGCTTCATCGGTGTGGCTATTATTAGCCGATATAAACACGATAGGGATAGATTGCGTAATAGGGTTTTCTTTAAGCTGCACAAGCACTTCGTAACCATCAATGCCTGGCATTACCACATCTAAAATAATTAAATCGACCTGATTTAATTTAATAAAGGTGAGCGCTTTTTCGCCGCTTTCGACTAAAAATACGTCATGCTCCGTGCCCAGTGTTTTTTCAAGCACAAGCCGATTAAGAGGATCATCATCCACAATCAGTATTTTAGCTTTTTTCGGCATCCCGTCCCCCTAAGGTTTCAATAAATATAATCACTTGTTTTAGCTGTGTGATCAGCTCTTTTAAACTTTGCTGAACAGGCTCGTTAGTTGTTTTAAGATGCGCTTCACATTGTTTTGCACACAGTGAAAGCCTAATAAACCCTAAGTTACCCGCAACCCCTTTTATGCTATGCACTAAGCGTACCACTTCATCCCGCTGGGTATTTTCCTCAATTTGCTGTAATTGGGTGTCACATAACTTTGCAAACTTCCCGACCATAGTTGCCAGTAAAGTTTCATCAAAATTAAACTGGGTAAGCGCAAAGTTTTGGTCGTAAAACTTAGGTTTTGTAAAGTCTACGTCCCTAATTGCATCTATCAAAACCTTAGCTACCACAGGTTTTGTTAAATGCTTATTCATACCACTATTAAGAGAGCGCTCAACATCTGCAGGCTCACAATGTGCTGTTAAAGCAAAAATAGGCAGTTGGCGTGCGTCAAACTGTTGGCGAATTAATTGTGTTGCTTGGCAACCGTCAATATGCGGCATTTGCACATCCATCAAAATTAAATCCGGCTTTAATATTTGTAGCAGCTCTATTGCCTCGGGGGCATTGGTGACTGTAACTACATTAACTTGGGCTTGCTTTAATACACTGCTAATAATGTCTAAGTTAAGTGGGTTATCATCAACCGCCATGATAAGTAAACCCGATATATCTTTTTTTAGCGCTTCATGATTGCTGGCTGATGCAACGTGTTCATCCCCCGCATTCGCGTTTAAGCTCATTAATCGTTGTGCTAACGCTGAGGCTTTAACATGCTGTGCGTTGATTTGGGTAGTACAAGGCAATGCTAATGTGTGCTCATGATTAACGACAACCACAGGGTATGCGTTGGCGCTGAGCGTTTCGTTTATAGATTCAACATTTAATAAATCGTTCAACGTACTTTCATCAATAATCAGTTGCTGGGCGTCAGCAAGCTTTATTGGGTAGCGTATTGCCTCTTCTAAGTGAATAGCAGCCACTTGCGAATAAGCATTAACAACCTCGTTTAGTTGTGCTGTCTCATCGCTCACAACAGCTAATGTATCAGGCATAAATACACTATTTTTAGCCGTATCTACTGCAAGCGATAAAGTAAAGTAAAACTCACAGCCATGGCCTTTATCACTATTAATAGCAATTTCGCCGCCCATCAATGCAACGCCATGCTTTACTATGGCCAAACCAAGCCCTACTCCTTGGTGGATACGTGTAGATGATTCATCCCCTTGAGTAAACGCATCAAACAGTCGCAGTTGGTCTGCTTTGGCAATCCCCACCCCACTGTCTATGACATGAAAAGATATACGCTGCCTATCTAAAGCATCATCTTCTTCAAGTACCAATTTTAAGGTAATACTGCCTTTATTAGTAAACTTAACGGCATTAGTGAGTAAGTTACCTAATATTTGCTGTAAACGGATCGAGTCACCAACGAGCGCGGGAGTTATGAGTGGGTCTACTTCAATATTAAAGCTTAACCCTTTATTTTCACACAGTGGCGCTGTTAAGCTCTCACAAATATCAATCAGTTCAACTAAACAAAAAGGCACCGGTTTAATTTGTGCTTGCGAACTCTCAACACGGGCAAAATCAAGCATCCGGTTTAGCATTAACAATAAGCTTTGCGCCGCGTTTTTAGCTTGCTTAGTTTGTTGCAATTGCTTATTTGTTAATCCCTGTTCCACTATCATATCTAATAGCCCTAACACAGCGTTTAGAGGCGTGCGTATCTCATGGCTTAAGTTAGCGATAAAGCGGCTTTTGGCTATTGTTGCACGCTCTGCATCATGCTTTGCTTTAGTCAGCGCACTGACATCTTGAATATGAATAACGTAATAAGAAGGGTCCCGATTTTCATCCCACACCAACGACACACTTAGCTGCAGCCAATTTGTTAGTTTTCCTTGCGAGAGCGTTAAATGGTAGACCCGCTTTTTATCATCTAATAAATGGCAAAGCGCATTTTTTATTTCTTGCCACTGCGCTTCATCAAATAACATTTTTAGTGGCTCACCAGTTAAAATATCTTGCTGTGAAAACAACTTACGAGCCGCTTTATTAACCTGCAATATGGTGTGTTCAAGCGAGAGCAGCACCACGCTGTTTGCTGCAAATTCTATCGCGCTTCTAAACTTAGATTCTGAGGCTTTTAAAGCCGATAAAGTTTGTTGCTGTTCAGTAATGTCTCGCCCAATCCCCATAGTGCCCAATAAATGTTGGTGCTCATTATAAAATGGCGCAATCGTTAATTGATAAGATTTGTCGGTGCTATCTATGCGTTGTTCAATGCTACTTTTTGTTTGCAAAACTTGCTTTTCAAGTAGGCTTAACTGTAAATCGTCGCTGTCTAAATCTTCAATACGTTTACCGACTAAAATTGCTTGCTCTTTTCCTACATAAGCTTCAAAAGCTTTATTACAGCCTAAAAAAGAACCATCAATATTTTTAAAGTAAATAAGATCAGGCACACTATTTAGCATGGTATTTAATAATGCCAAATGCCGCTCTTTTGCTTCATAACTGCGTTTTAGCTTTTGTGATTGCAGCTGTAATTGCTCATCGAGCTCTTTATTAGCCTCTTGTAACGACTCGACTAACTGTGCATTTTTATCAAATACATATTTAACCCGAGAAAACCAAGGCTGCCAATTTAAAGGAATGGGATAATTAGAAAGGGCGGCTTTAGGGGCATCATTTTGCTCAAAATATTGCATTAAATGCGTCATTGGCCTTACAAAAATACGCTGGCTTAGCCAAAAAAACACAGCAAACATTAAGCTTAAAAATAACGTTAAAAATACAAACTCCAAAAGTACCTCATACTTAATTGGCGTGATGACGTTTATTTGCGGCTCATAAAAGGCGGCATGAATGGGCAAATTCCCCATTGCTTGCATAAAAAACTGTGCGTGTGTGTTATTGGCTAGGTTTATTTTGTCATTATCATGAGCAAGCTCAGGCCAATAGTCTTTTAATGCTGTGGCTTCGTTTAATTGTTTTACTGAGCTGGCTATAACTTGATGCGACTGGTTCATAAATACATATTCGCCTTCGCTTGGTGCTACTTTTTTAAGCCAGTCAGACATAGCTTCTAAATCATAAATTAAAATGATGTAGCTGGACGAGTTAGGCTGCTTTTTACGGCCAATAGCAAAGTAGGCGCTATCGCGTATTTTTACTATGGGGCTGGAGGTAAGCTGATCAGGTGAAAATGCGGGCTTAAAACTACCATTTAAAATTTTATTGAGCATGGTGCTTTGGCTTTTGTTACGCCTCACAACATACGCAAACCCCGCTTCATCGACATAGGCAACGGCTGATAAGGATTGCATAAGCGATAAGGCAGTATTAAAAGTCGGACTAAGGGTTGTAGCTTGCTGCCACTGAATCAACGCACGGTTAGAAAAAGCAAACTGCCCTTTACCCACTATTTCACCTCGGCGTTCGCTAAAATGGCGGTAGTAGTAATTGTCGTATTGATTTATACCTTCAAGTAAGTTTCGATTAAATTGCTCAACACCCAGTTGTTGATACGATATAAAGGCATTGTCGAAAAAGTCATTTACCGAGCTCATGATATGACTAACTTGAGCTGACACTTGCTCAAAATCGGCTTGACGTTTTTCTATGGCGCGATCAACTTTTATATTATACAAATGCAAGCACAATAAAAATGCCACAAATAAGGGAACAAACAACGCTACAGATAAAGAGCGGTAATAGTCTTTTAGAGGTAAAAATTTCAACGTTTTGCCTAAGTTTTGGCCCGATAGTCAGCCACTAGACTATCGGGCCAAATTGTTCTGCGCAAGTTATAAATTTTCTTCTGCAAAGGAGGCCAAACGGCTGCGCACTACGCCATTTAAATTCACCGTCGCACTGCCTTCAAAGTCTTTAAAGCGTTCCACAATATAAGTAAGACCGGAGGTCACAGGGGTTAAATAATTGCTGTCTATTTGTGCTAAATTACCGCTACAGATTAGTTTTGTTCCTTCACCACAACGGGTAATAATGGTTTTAAGCTGAGATGCAGTTAAATTTTGGCTTTCATCCAAAATTACCACCGCGTTTTGAATACTACGGCCACGCATAAAGTTAACCGACTTAAACTGCACATTAGCTTTTTCCATTATGTAGTTACGGCTAGAAATTGGGTTTTCATCGCCTTTGTGTAACACCTCAAGCGTATCGGTAATTGCCGCTAACCATGGCGCCATTTTCTCTTCTTCGGTTCCTGGTAAAAAACCGATAGACTCCGCTATTTCTGGGGTATTTCGCGTAACGATAACCTTGTCATAAATCCCACGTTCAATCACCATTTCAAGCGCACTGGCCAGTGCCAGTAATGTTTTACCGCACCCTGCTGGGCCGGTTAAAATAACCAGCTCAATGCTGGGGTCTAATAAGGCGTCGAGTGCCATACCTTGGTAAATATTTTTAGGTTTAACTCCCCACGCTTGCTGGTGCATTAAACGCTCAACACTAATATCTTTTAATTTAATACGTTCGTTATCGTACGATTTGACCCGCGCAGCAAAGTGCTCACTGCCATCAAGTATATACTCATTGCAAAACACATCTGGGATTAAGTTTTTAGCCACATAATGAAAAGTATCACGGCCATGCTGCAGAGTTTCGCATTGCCCTACATGCTGCCAAAAGTCTCCTTCTATTTTTTTATAGCCACTGGTTAATAAAGCAATATCATCAATGAGCTGGTCGGTACGGTAATCTTCAACATATTTAAGGCCTGCCCCCTTGGCTTTAAGGCGCATATTTATATCTTTTGTCACCAATACAATTTTTGAATCGCTGTGCTGCTTTTGTAAATACACGGCACAGTTAATAATGCGGTGGTCGTTTTCATCCCCCGGTAAACCAGAAATAGAATCTGCAAAAAGGTGGTCATTTACAATAATGAGCGTGCCGGTTGAATCAGCCTTTGCCTTTTTATTACTAGGCAACGCAACACCCTGCAACATTTGCTCTGGTGTGGCATTTTTTAATACCTCATCTAAACCACGAATAGCCACTCGTGCATCGCGGCTTACGTCGTGTTTTCTGTCTTTAATGTGATCAAGCTCTTCTAAGACAGTCATGGGAATAACAACGTTATGTTCTTGGAAAGACAAATAAGCGAGGGGTTCGTGGAGTAATACATTGGTGTCTAGCACATACATTTTACTTTCAAGGTTCGAAGCTTTTTCCATAGCACTTTCCTTACGTTTTATGATTTTTATGCTATACCAAAATAACTAAGTAAAACGGGCCTTAATTCAAACCTGCAATACTTAATTGCTAAGGCATAATCTAAGTTTAGTCTATTTGTCATAAAAGTCCGTTTTATTACAAACACAATATAGTTTTTATTTACCTAAAAAAGAGCCATTTGTTAGCACTGTTAATGGGATTAATTCGCACTTATAAAATTAATTAAAAGTGAGCCAAATAGCGCCTTGCAGTGGTGTTATGTAACAGGTAACATAGCCGCCTTTTTCTTCATAGACGAGACATACATGAATTTTTCCTTAGGTCAGCGTTGGATCAGTGATACAGAGTCAGATTTAGGATTAGGCACCGTAGTTGCCATTGAAGGCCGCCAGGTCAGCATTTTATTTCCTGCCAGTGGTGAAAACCGTGTTTATTCTACAGCAGAAGCACCGGTTACCCGTGTGGCATTTAATCCAGGTGATGTGATCAAAAGCGTTGAAGAATGGGAATTAGAAGTAGAGTCTATTGAAGTGCAAGGTGAACTGCTTTGCTACGTGGGTACGCGCGTTGATACCGGCGAAGAAGCAAAGCTAAAAGAGACCTTTTTAGATCATTTTATTAAGTTTAATAAGCCACAAGATCGTTTATTCGCAGGCCAAGTAGATCGTTTTGATCGCTACACCTTACGTTACCAAACTTGGCAACACCAATTTGAACGCCAGCAATCGCCTATAAAGGGCTTAATTGGCCAGCGTGCTAACCTTATTCCGCATCAGCTTTATATTGCACAAGAAGTAGGTAAACGTTTTGCCCCACGTGTACTTCTCTCAGATGAAGTAGGTCTTGGTAAAACCATTGAAGCAGGCATGATACTACACCAACAAATCATTAGCGGCAGAGCAAGCCGTGTACTTATTGTGGTGCCAGAAAACCTGCAACACCAATGGTTAGTAGAAATGCTACGCCGCTTTAATTTACGTTTTTCTATTTTTGATGAAGAGCGTTGCGATGAAGCCTTTGCCGACTCACCAAACGTATTTGATACCGAGCAGTTAGTACTTACCAGCCTTGAGTTTTTAACCAAGAAAAAACGCTGGTTTGAACAAGCCACATTGGCTGATTGGGATTTACTCGTTGTTGATGAAGCGCACCACTTAAGCATTAATAACGGAAAACCAAGCACCGAATATCAACGCATGGCTGAACTTAGCCAAGATATTCCGGGGCTTATTTTATTAACAGCAACGCCTGACCAACTTGGCCACCGTAGCCACTTTGCCCGCTTACAATTGCTCGACCCAGATAGATTTTACGACTACGACGTATTCAAAGAAGAAGAAGCAAACTATAAAGACGTTGCCGAAGCGGCTAATCAGCTACTGCAAGCGCAGGCCCTTGATGATGCAGCCAAAGCCACACTCATTGAGCTATTAAAAGAAACCGATATTACCGATGTGCTTGAAAAAGCGCAGCAAGGTGATTTACCGGCGCGTAAAGAAATACTTAACATGCTGCTTGACCGTCACGGCACAGGTCGTATTTTATTTAGAAACAGCCGCAGCGGAATTGATGGCTACCCTAGCCGTAAATTACATGCTTATCCAATGGCACTGCCAAAGCAATATAAAACAGCCATGTCGGTACTTGGCAGCATGAGCGGTATACAAAGTGCAGAGCTAAGCGCACAACGCGCGCTATTCCCTGAAAAAATATTTCAAGAGTTTGAAGGTGAAAGTGCTAGCTGGGGTGCATTTGATCCACGTGTAGATTGGTTAATCGACACACTTAAGACCCTAAAGCACGAAAAAGTACTGCTTATTTGTGCCAAAGCCGAAACCGCTATCAGCCTTGAGCAAATTTTGCGTGAGCGTGAAGCAATAAAAGCCTCTGTGTTCCATGAGGGCATGTCGATTATAGAGCGCGACCGCGCGGCAGCCTTTTTTGCTGATGAATACGACAACGCACAAATACTGCTTTGTTCAGAGATTGGCTCAGAAGGACGTAACTTCCAGTTTTCACATCACTTAGTGTTATTTGATTTACCACTAAACCCTGACTTACTTGAACAACGTATCGGTCGATTAGACCGTATTGGGCAAACAAAAGATGTTAATATTCATGTGCCGTATTTTGAAAATACAGCGCAAGAAGTATTACTGCGTTGGTACAACGAAGGCCTTGATGCATTTGAAAGCACATCAACCACTGGCCAGTTATTGTATAAAGAATTTAGTGAAGACCTACTTGACTACATTGCTGCTCATAATTGTGATGAAGAAGAGCTCGACCCCCTACTTGAGCAAGTAGCCAAACAAAATGCCGTGCTACGCAAGCAAATGGAAAGTGGCCGTGACCGCCTATTAGAGCTACATTCATCTGGCCAAGGTGCTGCTGATTCATTGGTAGAAGAAATTGAAGCACTTGATAACCAATTTGAGTTACCAAGTTACATGATCAACGTATTCGACACATTTGGCGTAAGCCAAGAAGACAAAGGCGAAAACACCATTATTTTAAAGCCAACAGAGCATATGCTAAGTGCATCGTTCCCAAGCTTAAAAGATGATGGCATGACGGTGACATTTGACCGCGACACCGCCCTTTCGCAAGAAGATGTCCACTTTATTAGCTGGGATCACCCTATGGTGCAGGGCACCATGGATATGATTTGTGATGATGACTTTGGTAGCGCATCGGTTGCTTTGCTTAAAAACAAAAAATTGCCGCCAGGCACCTTTTTTGTTGAGCTGATTTTTGTAGCCGAAGCAATGGCACCAAAAGCCCTGCAAGTAGGACGCTTTTTACCACCAACGCCTATTCGCATATTGCTTGATAAAGCCAGTAATAACCTAGGTGAAAATGTAGCGTTTGATAGCTTTAACCAGCAGCTTTCAGCCGTTGGTCGCCAAACAGCAAGTAAATTAGCAGGTGCTTTACAAGGTGCGGTTCATCCAATGATCAACACCGCAAAAGACATGGCGCAGCAGCAGCTTGAGGTTATACGCAGTGAGTCACTTGAAAAAATGCAAAGCACCCTAGGCGAAGAACAAGCCCGCCTTGAAGCGCTTAAGCAAATTAACCCTAATATTCGCCAAGAAGAAATTACCTTCTTCGATAAGCAGCGCAGCGAGCTGACAACGCATATTCAAAAAGCCCAGTTAAAGCTTGATGCAATACGTTTAATTGTGGTTTCGCACTAAGGTTTTTTTGAGCTTTCAGTTTATAGCTGTCAGTCGTTAGATCAGGTGTAGCTAAACTACAATTTTAAAAGCACGGTTTACAGGCCGTGCTTTTTACATTCACCTCTACAACCACTCATCAGTATCTTGGCCACCTAATATAGCCATTATTTCAACATCAGTTTCTGTAATTCTGTAATAAATGCTATCTGAGCCACAAACGGCACGTCGATAGCCTGTGCGTATATGATCAACTGATTGGTATGAATAAGGATTTGCTGCTAGTTTTTCAAACATAGAGAAGAAACTATAAAAATAATTATCCGCTTGCTGTTGTGAAAATGCGTGACAGTCATATTGATAAATGCGACGTAAATCCTCTTTGGCATCGTTTGAAAGTTTAAATGTGCGCACTACTTAATGCTTGCTTTAAATTCTACTAACATTTGATCGGCAGATTGAGCGTTAAAATCGCTTTTTTCTGCGTTAGCAAGCTTACTGTTTATAGCTTCAGCCCTTCTTGCACGGCGAATTAAATCGTTCACCAATTCACTTTTATTAGCATAATCACCTATGTTTTCAACGTGATTACGTAGCCATAAATCATTTTGTTCAGTAAGTGAAATACTTTGCCTTGCCATAATATGTTCCCATAACTTTAGGTTGGTGTAATTTTACACCAGATTAAAAAGCATGCAATTAAACTTTTACCTTTTCCCTTGAGGCTTTGCGCTCGCTCCACTAAAATAGCGCCCTGCAAAATTACTGAGGTCGGCCGTGTTAGTTAATTACAATCCCCCAATGAGTCCGTATTTAACAATACTGCACCAAGATGACGACTTGCTCATCGTTAATAAACCCAGCGAACTTTTAACCGTCCCAGGTAAAGATCCAAAACATGCCGATAGCTTAATTAATCGCGTTAACCGTGTTTTTCCTACAGCTAAAATAGTGCACCGCCTAGATATGGCAACCTCAGGCATACTTTGCCTTGCTATGAATAAGGCTGCGCATCGGCATTTAAGTATGCAGTTTCAAGAGCGTGAAACGGCAAAACGCTATATTGCACGTGTTTACGGCCAACTTGAGCAAGATACTGGGTCGGTTGATTTACCCCTTATATGTGATTGGCCTAATCGCCCTAAGCAAATGGTTGATCATGAAAACGGTAAGCCCTCGCTCACTCACTTTAAAATACTGGCAAAAGAAGCGCACGCAACACGTGTAGAGCTCACGCCAATTACAGGGCGCTCACACCAATTACGCGTGCACATGCTAAGCCTTGGCCACCCAATACTGGGCGATAGACTTTATGCCCATAAAGAGGCCCTAGCCGCGGCACCACGTTTACAACTGCATGCACAAATGTTGCAACTAAAACACCCCGTGACCGAGCAAGTAATGACCTTTGAGGTAGAGCCCGATTTTTAATAGGTAAAGCTCACAAAGTTAGTACTAAACTTTTACCTTAGCGCGCCGATACTTAGTTATTACTTATGTTTTGGGCTTACTATGATATTTGCGCGGCTAATCAAAAAAACACTACACAGTGTATGTTGTTGCTCGGCGTTATGCTTAAGCGCCTATGCCAGTGCTGCAGAGCATATATCACCGCCTGCTTTATCAAGTATCGAAAATAGCGATATAAAACGCCTACTACCCAATGATGAAATTAAACCCATACTTGCTGGTGATACAGAGTTTTTAAGCTTGTATAGCGAATACATGAGCCGCGAGTTTAGAGGCATTGTATTACTCATTCCTGATTGGAACTCGACCCCCACCAGCAATGCTGGCATGAGTTACCTGCGAAAAGCGCTTACTAATTTAGGTTACACAACCTACGCCATGACAGTACCCGATATAGATTGGCAAGCAAGTAACATGGCTGCGCCTGCACAATCAGCGACCCAATCAACTAAGCCCGCGCAAAATGAAGCCCCTACAGAAACGGCGCAAAATAACAGCGACGATGCAGCCACAGCAGCCCAAGAGCCACATTTTGTTAATGCCATTGATTTGGTGAGTGATGAGGTACTAAGTAACTACAAAACGAATTTAATAATGCGTTATGAGGCGCTCTATCAAAACGCGATGAGCGAGCCAAATAATATTGTCGTTATAGCACAAGGTACCAGTGCGGGAGTATTGCTAGAATACTATGCAAACTTTCCTGACTCGCGAATAGATGCGTTTATAAGTTTAAGTAGTTATTTACCCAATACACAGCGCAATAAGGGTTTAGCGCAAACGTCATCCCTAGTGACCCCCGCTTTGCTTGATATTTACTATGCAAATGATAATACCGATATACTTATGAGCCTTAAAAACCGTCAGCGCTGGGTAAATCGTAATGCTAAATTTGATTACCGTCAGCGCCAACTGTTTGGCCTACGCGATGCGCCAGAGCAGCATGCTCGCTTAAGCAAAATAATAGACGGCTTTTTACGCCGCCTTTTTTAAATACTCGTAAGCCGCTTGAATATCTTGGCTTTTTTTAACAGCTACTTCCATCATGTGCTTAGGCAGCCCTTGAGAGACTAATTTATCAGGATGATGCTGCGCCATTAATTTACGATACGCGACTTTAATATCTCGTTGCGTCGCGTCGCTACTTAACCCTAATAAAGCCAAGGCCTGGGAGCGGTTCATGCTGTTATTAGGGGGCACATGATGGCCAGTTCCTTCACGGTAACCGCTACTTTGACCTTGCTGCTGTTGCCTATACTGTTGTTGTTGCTGTCTAAAACTAAATTCAGCTTGGTAGCGCTTAAGAATAAAAGCAAAATGGGTTTTAGAAATACCCAATTGTTTACTTACCTCTTGTAACAGCTGTTTTTCTTGCTCTGCGAGCACACCATCTGAAAATGCCATTTGAATTTGAATTTCTAAGAACAATTGCAGTAAATCGTAACGTTTTGCAAAACGTTCCTTAAAGTCATGTACCGTTTCTTTAATCGAAAAGTCGCTGTCTTTACCTGATTGAAATGCATGTTGAGCTTCGCGGCGCTCATCGCCTTTTAGCCCCATTTCGTCCATAAACATACTTGCCGCTTTTATGTGCACTTCGCTTACGCGACCGTTCGACTTTGCTATATGCCCCATAACTGCAAAACAGCTCGAAAAAAACAACGCCTGACGCTCATTCACATCATCACCTTTAAACAAACCTGAAAAGCCCCCGGCTTTATCAAAATCGTTTTTTAAGCTTTTATCAAATAAATGGCCGAGGTATAAACCTAAAATGGCGCCAAAAATCTTGCCAAACATAAAGCCAAAACAAAAACCGAGTATTTTTCCCCACATCTAATTAACTGCCTCTATTAAAGTGTGCTTTGTATGCGCTCGTTGAGCTGCGCGAGTCGCTGTGGTGTGCCGATATCGTCCCATTGACCTATATAAAGCTCAGTTGAGATAACATGTTGAGCGAGTTTTTCTCGCAATATTGGTCCAAGTGGGCGCACACCTGGCGCTAGCCCTTTGAAAAAATCTGCCTGGTAACGGCTGATTCCCGAAAATGTATACTTTTGACTTTCAGCCGATAAGTGGCTTAACGCAAAATCCCCTTTTTCATTGTGAGGAGGGTTTTCGACTAACACAATGTGGGCCTCGCCATCTTGCAGGTGCAATTGTGTAAGCGCATTCACATCGTAATCTGTGTATACATCACCATTAATTACAATAAATTGCTCGCCAAGCAGTGGCAGCGCCTGAATGATCCCTCCTGCGGTTTCAAGTCCGCCCTCAGCCTCTTGGCTATATTCAATGCTCACACCAAACTCAGCGCCATTTCTAAAGTAGCTTTTTATTTTATCCCCTTGCCAAGCTAGGTTTATAACAATGTCAGTAATGCCAGCGGCTTTGAGGTTATTAATATGATGCTCAATCAGCGGTTTACCCGCCACTTTTAGCATAGGTTTAGGCATAGCTTGAGTAAGCGGCATCATTCGCTGGCCTCGCCCGGCAGCTAAAATCATGGCTTTCATGTGCGCTCCTTTGCAAGTTTTAATGTCACCTTTGGTATTACAGTGCTACTTACCCATTCACTTAATGCTGCAAGCTCAGGGTAGCACTTGGCAACATCAACAATGTAATCCAACGTAGGTAAAATATTATCAAGGTAACCGGTTTTTCCATCGCGTAAATAGAGGCGGCAAAATATTCCCGCCGCCTTTAAATGACGCTGAATACCCGTTAAATCAAACCACTGTTTAAACTGCTCAAAAGAAGTATCTGTTATTAATTTTTGCGCTGTAAATTCTTCATACCCGTACTCAAGCAGCTGATCAAGCTGTGCTTGTGGCAACTTAAAATAGCAATCGCGTAACAGCGACACTAAGTCATAACACAACGGGCCGCGCACGGCATCTTGGTAATCTATAATTGCCCACTGCTCATTGCTATACATAATATTACGGCTATGGTAATCGCGATGAACCGTGACCGTAGGCTGTGCTAGCATAGCGTTCGTTAATAGCTCACAGCTTTGCTGCCAAATTGCTTGCTGCTCTGCACTGAGTGTTAAGCCAATAAAATCTGTCACCAGCCATTGGCTAAAAATATTCAGCTCAAGATGTATAAATTCTTTATTATAATTTTGCATAGCTGCTGATTCAGGCGTGTTGGCCCAGCTTGCCGCTAAACAAATTAATTGCTTGTAATATTCATCTCTATTTGGCTCATCAAGCTTATCGGCTAAGTGGGTATTTCCTAAGTCACTTAACACAAAAAAGCCTTGCTCTTCATCGCTTGCTATTATTTCGGGTAGTAAAAAGCCGTTGTCGGTGAATACTTTATTTAAAGAGATATACGGCGCGTTATTTACTTTTTGTGGGTCGGAGTCCATCACTATAAACGCTTTTCCAGCACAGCTTAAACGATAATAACGGCGAAAGCTGGCATCCCCAGTAATGGCTACTAAGGAGTGTGGTTTAGCATCAAAGTGCGTATTTATAAATAGTTGTAAATTATCAAAGCGTGTCATTATATAAGATGTCTATTTTTATAGGTCAATTACTGTATTTGCCATTGTTTTCCTTTATTATGTCTAGCTTATAATAAACCAAAGAGCATTAAGGTCGATAAATGAGCAAAACCTGGGGCATATTGATGCTAGGCGTAATTAGCGCACCATCGCTTGCCGAAACTGAACTGGCACACAACTTATGTGGCATTTCAATGCAAACCAGAGCTTGGCAACCTCTACCAAACTTAGCGGTAGGATCGGTTGATATACAAGCTGACGATGTAGAGCTCCTAGGCACTCAAAGCGCTGAATTTACCGGCAATGTTGATATTAACACCCTTGATATGAGTTTGTCCGCACAAACTGCGCTTATAGACAAACAGCGCGGTTTACTCAATGCAACAGGCCCAATTACATACCAAGACCGCGTAAGCCAAGTAAACAGCTCAGGTTTAAATGCCGATTTAAATAATTCTCAAATAAGTCTACTCGGTGCCGATTACAGTTTAACCGCGCAACAAGGCAAAGGTGGCGCTGAAAAACTCACTGTTGATGAGTCTGGCTTATTGTTAATGAATGCAAGCTTTACTACCTGCCCTAGTGATAAACCGGTTTGGGAAATAGAAGCCGATGAAATTAACCTCTCTCGCGAAGAAGGCTGGGGCGAAACCTATAACGCCGTGTTACGTATCCTTGATACCCCTGTTTTATATTTGCCTTATTTCACATTTCCGCTGGATGAGCGACGCAAGTCGGGCTTATTAACACCGAGTATTTCAAGCTCCGACCGTTATGGCCTTGAAACTGTTACCCCCTATTATTGGAACATTGCGCCTAATTTTGACGCCACCATTACGCCACGTTATATGTCGCGCAAAGGCTTACAGTTGCAAACTGAGTTTAGATACCTGAGCGAGCAGCATGAAGGGTTAGTCGGTATTGAATATTTAGATAGTGATGATTCGGAGCCAAGCCTTGATGAGCGCTACATGTTTCATTGGCAACAACAAAGCTATTTAAGTGAAGACTGGCGAGCCAATGTGGACGTCACCAACGTCAGTGATGATAACTACATCACCGATTTAAGCTCTAACTACGCCAATAAAACCGATACCCAACTTTATCGTACCGGGTCGGTGACTCACCTTGGTGACACATGGCGTACCGATATTAAGTTTCAAAACTTCGAAGTACTGGGTGATCACTTAGAGTCGTATGCCGCAGTTCCACAAATTAGCTTTACGCAGACCGCACCTTGGCGCTTTGATCACTTTGACTTTAGTTTGTCTGGTGAAGTAAGCCACTTTACTAACGACTCTTCAGAAATTGCCATAGACAGTGCTACCCGCGTACATGTAGAGCCAAAAGCGCGATTTAATTACGCAACGCATGCGTGGTCGTTTCTCTCAGAAGTGAGTTTATTGCAAACAAATTACAAACAAAGCGGTGATTTAACGGGTACGCAATACAGTGATAGCGTTTCGCGTACTTTACCAAAAGTACGTTTGTATTCGCAGCTTAACTTTGAACGCGACACCTCATACTTTTTTGAAGATGGCATTCAAACCCTTGAGCCACAAATACAATATTTATACACACCGAATAAGGATCAATCAGAAATTGGTCTGTTTGATACGACTCGCTTACAAGATGACTTTTTTGGCCTATTTAGAGATACACGATTTTCAGGCGTGGACCGTATAGCTGCAGCTAACCAATTTACGCTAGGTGCAACAACCCGATTATTTGATAGCAAACAAGAAGAAGTATTTAACTTTAGCGCGGGTCAAATCTTTTACCTAAATGATTCGGCTAAACCTACTGAGCAAGGTTTAGACTCGCAAACTAACTACAACGCGCTGTTTGCCGCACAAACAATGTTACATTGGCATCGCCGTTGGTATTTATCTGCGGGTATGCAATACGACTCTGATGGCAAGCAAATGATTCAGTCAAATGTCACTCTTGATTACAAAGGTGACAATAATGAGCTAGTTCAGTTGAACCATCGCTATGCAAATGATGTCTCAGGAAATACAATCGAGCAAACGGGTGTATTTACAAGTATCCCAATTAGTGAACAGTGGCAATTTATTGCAAGCTATCATCGGGACCTTGAAAATAATCGAAGCATCGAATTTTTAAGCGGATTACAGTATGAGTCGTGCTGTTGGGCAATCCAAATTACTGGCCACCGTCAGATTGAAACCGATTTAAATCAATCTATTGGGCAGCAACAAGCCACTTTTGATTCAGGTATTAGTTTAAACTTTGTATTAAAAGGGCTGGGCAGTAAGAGCCGTTACGATGCACAAAAATTATTGCAACAAGGTATTTTTGGCTACCGTAGACCGTATTTTCTTAATAATTAAGGCAAACGAGCAATTAAGGTGATACTTTAAAGCCCTAAAATGCAGTACGCCCTGTTTTAAAGCAGTACTATTAGAAGAGTAGTAAAAAGAATATGAATTTAAAAAAACTATTATCAACAGCTATTTTAAGCTTAAGCTTATGCCATGGCGCATTTGCCGCCCCACAGGAAATCGACAGAGTAATTGGCGTTGTAAACCAAGGCGTTATTTTAAAAAGTGAAGTAAACACCATAATCAATCGTGTTAAAAAGCAAGCCGCAGAACAAGGCCAGCAACTTCCTAAAGACGAAACGCTTCGCATACAAGCAGTAGAACGTTTAGTTAACCAAACGCTTATGATGCAAATGGCTGAGCGTATGGGCCTTGAAATTTCAGACAGCCAGTTAGACCAAACTTTAGCTAATATGGCAAAAGATCAAGGCGGCACGATTGCCGATCTTCGTCGTACAATTGAAGCCGCAGGCGAGAGTTTTCAGGCTTACCGAGAAGAAATTCGTAAAGAGATCACCACACAGCAAGTGACTCGCGCCAATGTAGACCGCCGTATCTATATTAGCCAACAAGAAGTAGATAACCTGTTAAAAATAATGGAAAGCCAAGGTCAAAATGCTGAAGAGTACGATATTGGTCATATCCTTATTGATATTCCAAACGATGCAACGCCCGATGAAATCACCAGCGCAAAAACCCGTGCAGACAAAGTTATTGAGCTATTAAACGATGGCCAAGAGTTTAAACGTATTGCAATTTCTTCATCTGGCGGTTCAAAAGCACTCGAAGGCGGACAACTAGGGTACATGGGTATCAACGAAATGCCTTCATTATTTGCTGAGGCTGTAAAAGGTCAAAAGAAAGGCGCGATTGTTGGCCCTCTTCGCTCAGGTGCTGGCTTTCATATAATTAAAGTGCAAGATGTACGTGGTCGTCAATTAGTAGAAACCACTGAGGTTCGCTCTCGTCATATTCTTATCAAACCTTCAATTATTTTAAGTGAAGAAAAAGCGCGCAGCATGCTTGCAGGGTTTGCCAAAGATTTACGCGCAGGAAAAGCTGACTTTGCAGAACTTGCCAAAGAATACTCAGAAGATCCAGGCTCTGCCCTTAAAGGCGGTGAGTATGATTGGACTGACCCTACAACGTATGTACCCGCGTTTAAAGATACTTTGTTATCACTTGATAAAAATCAAATTAGTGAACCATTTAGAACACAATTTGGTTGGCACATAGTACAACTTTTAGATAAACGTGTAGCAGATAAAACTGAGCTAGCTAAACGTAACCGTGCGCACGGCATGTTGTTTAATCGTAAATTTAAAGAAGAAAGTTTTAACTGGCAGCAAGAAATGCGCGAACAAGCCCATGTTGAAATTTTCCCTATAGACGAGTAATTATGACATTACGAATTGCAATTACCCCAGGGGAACCTGCGGGGATTGGCCCTGACTTACTGCTGCGATTAGCGCAGCAACCATGGCAAGCTCAACTGGTCGCTATCGCCGACAAACAGTTATTAAAAGAACGTGCCCAACACTTAGGCCTTAATATTGAACTAATTGATTTTGATGAAAATGCTCCTGCAGCCATTGCGCCTGCAGGTAGCATTTATATTCACCAAGTTGATTTAGGCACTGAGGTTAAGCTAGGTAAATTAGACGACTTAAACGGCCAATACGTACTTGATACCTTACGTATTGCTAGCGAAAAAAACATGGACGGTACATTTGATGCCGTTGTCACCGGCCCTGTTCACAAAGGGATTATTAATAAAGCCGGTATTTCGTTTAGTGGTCACACTGAGTACTTTGCTCAGCAATCTGGCACCTCAGATGTTGTCATGATGCTAGCGACCGAAGGTTTACGTGTTGCCCTTGTAACAACACATATACCGCTGGCTTATGTATCGCGTGCGATTACCCAAGAGCGCCTAACCAAAGTGATTAGTATTTTAAATCATGACTTACAAACGAAATTTGGTATTGAACAACCAAAAATTTTGGTCTGTGGATTAAACCCCCATGCTGGCGAAGACGGTCATTTAGGTACAGAAGAAATAGAAACGATTTCACCTACGCTTGCGCTTTTAAACAGCCAAGGTATGAATTTAATTGGACCGCTTCCTGCCGATACCCTGTTTCAAGATAAATACCTTTCTCAAGCCGATGCCGTGCTTGCTATGTATCACGATCAGGGTTTACCTGTGCTAAAATACAAGGGATTTGGTAACTCGGTAAATATAACCTTAGGTTTACCATTTATCCGCACTTCGGTTGATCACGGTACTGCGCTTGATTTAGCAGGCACTGGTGACGCTGAAGTTGGCAGTTTTGAATTAGCGATCCGCGAAGCAATTAAGCTCGCCCATGAAAAAGCACAAAATCAATGACCGATAAAGTACATTTAGGACACCGCGCCCGTAAACGTTTTGGGCAAAACTTTTTATTTGATGAATCTATCATTGATAAAATAGTCACTGCAATCGATCCTAAGCCACAAGACAACCTAGTAGAGATTGGCCCAGGTTTAGGCGCTATTACAGAGCCTGTTGCCGATTTAAGCGGCCAACTTACCGTTGTAGAGCTAGATAAAGACTTAGCCCAGCGCTTAATTGAGCACCCATTTTTAGGGCCTAAATTAAACGTAAACCAAGGCGATGCAATGAAGTTTGACTTTGCAAGCCTTGTACGCGATGACAAAAAATTAAAAGTGTTTGGTAACCTGCCTTACAATATTTCTACGCCATTACTGTTTCATCTTTTTGAGTTTGCTGATCATATTGAGCACATGCACTTTATGCTGCAAAAAGAAGTTGTAAAACGTATGGTTGCAGGTCCAGGCAGCAAAACATTTGGCCGCTTAAGTGTGATGACACAATATTACTGCCACGCAATGCCTGTGGTTGAAGTTCCGCCAGAGTGTTTTAAACCAGCTCCTAAAGTAGACTCAGCAGTTATTCGTCTTATTCCCAAAAAAGCTGAACAACGAACCGCTAAAAGCGTGAAAATTTTAAACACCGTGTGTTTAGAAGCGTTTAATCAGCGCCGTAAAACACTGCGTAACAGCTTAGGCAATTTACTCACCGCTGATGAGCTTACTAGCATTGGTATAGATATTACCTTGCGCGCTGAAAGCCTAACATTACAACAATTTATTGATATAGCTAATTGGATTTATGACAACAAGCAGTAATATTGGCTCTCCTGTAAAGGTCTCTGTAGAGACTTTTTATGTTGAAGGGCAATCTCAGCCTGAGCTAGATAAATATGTTTTTGCCTACTCAGTGACAATTAAAAACCACAGCCTTTGCAGTGCCACGCTTTTAAGCCGCTATTGGTTAATTACCGATGCCAACGGCAAAGAAGTTGAAGTGGAGGGCGAAGGCGTTGTGGGCGAAACCCCTGTGATAGGTCCTGGCGAAACTTATAAATACACCAGTGGCGCAATATTAGACACCCCCGTAGGTACAATGCAGGGGCACTACACATTGCGCAATGAGTTTGGCTCTGAGTTTGAGGCACCTATAAACGTATTCCGTTTAGCGTGTCCTAATATTTTACATTAGTAAAAAGCACAATGGCTGATTACGCAATTGGTGATTTACAAGGCTGCTTTGAAGAGTTTAGTCGCTTACTAAAACGGGTTGATTTTAACCCAAGTAAAGATCACCTTTATTTAGTTGGCGACATAGTCGCACGTGGCCCTGACTCGCTGGCTTGCCTAGATTACATTTACCGCCATCAAGACAGTATGAGTGTAACGTTAGGCAATCATGATTTACACATGATTGCCTGCCATTACCTTAATAAGCCGATAAATCCAAAAGACAAACTCGATGCTATTTTTAATAGTAAAAAACTGCCTCACTATATCGCCTATTTGCAAACCCAACCGCTTGCACTTTATTTAGCGCAGCACCGCAGCTTTATATCGCATGCAGGATTAAACCCTGACTGGTCTATAAAAACCGCACTTAAGCATGCACAGTTTGCTAAGCGTTGTTATCAATCAGCTAATGCAGCCCACTTTTTTAAAAAAATGTATCAGCCACACCCTACTCTGTGGGATGACGATTTAAACGACTTTGATAAGTTTAGGTACATAGTTAACTATTTTACCCGTATGCGCTTTTTAACCAGTAACAACACGTTAGAGCTTAATGCGAAAGGTGCAATTAACGACAATAAATCGTTAACAGCTTGGTTTGAACATCCTAATATAAAAGCATTAGAAAAAAACTTGATTTTTGGCCATTGGGCCGCTCTTGAAGGGGTTACTCAGCTGAGTCATGTGCACGCGCTTGATACTGGATGCGTATGGGGCGGGGCTTTAACAATGATGGACTTACAAACTAAGCAAAAAATAGTAGAAAAACCTGCGCATTTACCTAAATAAACTGTAAAAACCCACTACATATGTTAAATTTAAATTAATAGAAATTAATTGCTTAACTTATTGGTTAAAAAGCCGATAAGATGTGATTGAAGTACTTTAATTGGAAATCCGTATGAATCTGACAGTAAGCCAACGTATTTGGTGTGGTTTTATATTTATCACCTTATTACTCATAATCATTGGTGGTAACTCTTTAATAAAAATTGCGAGCATTGACCGCTCTACTCAGCAGGTAAACCAGTTATCACTTCCTGCACTAAATAAAAGCTCAGAGCTACAAGCTGAATTTATTTTAATGAGTAAAGCAGCTCAAGCCAGTTTTTATACCACCTCAAGCGCACAGCTCACCCCTATAAAACAAAAAGTACTTGAGCAAAAAGACAAATTTGATTCACTTCATGCTGAACTGCAACGCGTAGTAAAAAACGATGCATCACTGAGCCAAAAAAGCCAAGCAGTAGAAAAAACCTACCTAAGCTTTTTAAGTACAGTAGAAAACTTATTGGCTGATAAAGACAAGCAACTAGCACTAAATAAAACCCTTATAGCACAACTAGAAACAATAGAGATTGCTGCGGAAGATGCTAATTCAGTTGTGCTCGATATTACTGACATTGATAACTTTGAGCAAAATCACCCCCGCGCTTATCAAGCTGCTAATAACCTAGAAAACAACTTTATGTCGGTAGTTAGCAACAGTACCGATATGCTTACTGTAAAAACAACGAACACCTTAGATATTGTTAAAAATGAACAGGCTTACTATCTGGAAGAGGTCATTCGTACCTTAGCTTTAATAAAGCCTGCTATAGAGCAAGACAACAACGATTTATATAGTGATTTACAAGAGTACGTTGATACGTTAGTAGAAAATATAAGTGGAAATAATAGCCTAGCAGCTAACAAGCAACGTCTTATTGACGCCATTGCACTAACCGAAAAAGAACTTGCGCAGTCAGAGCAGGCAACCACAATGGCCCTGTCGCAAATTGACGATTTAGTCACGCAGACAAGTGCTGTCGCTTACAAATTACAAGAAGGCGTCCGTGAGGATGTTGATTCAGCTACTTTGTGGACGTGGGCAGGAATGATCATCGCGACGTTGATTGCAATTGCAATAGCGATTCTTACCGTTAATAGAATTACCAAGCCACTGGCTGAAGTGAATCGAATTTTAGATATTGTGGCCAGCGGTGATATGACCCAACGCTTAGATGACTCTGCCAAAGATGAATTCGGCGAGCTATCAAGAAGCTGCAACACCTTAATAGATAGCCTACGAAGCTTAATTAAGGGTATTATTTCACGCTCAACTCAATTAGCAGCAGCCTCTGAGCAAACATCGGCTATTACCGGTGAATCAAGCCAAGCTATCCGAAATCAACAAGCCCAAGTAGAACAAGCGGCAACTGCCACAACAGAAATGAGCAGCACGTCACAAACAGTTAGTAATAGCGCACAACAAGCCCTTGATGAAATTAAAAATGCTGACAAAGAAGCTGAGCGCGTAAAAGGTATTTCTCATCAAAACAAAGCGACTATTGAGCAACTTGCTCGCGAGGTTGACGATGCAGCCGGTGTTATTAATAAACTTCATCAAGATAGCGCCTCTATAGGCAGTATTTTAGATGTTATACGCGGTATTGCTGAGCAAACCAACCTATTAGCACTTAACGCTGCAATTGAAGCGGCACGTGCCGGTGAATATGGCCGAGGTTTTGCGGTAGTAGCGGATGAAGTACGCTCACTGGCAAGCAAAACGCAAGAGTCGACCCAAGAGATACAGTCGATGATTGAATCGCTTCAAAGTGGCGCAGAAGCGGCTGTAACAGCAATGGATAAAGGTAAGCAGCAAGCGGTATCGTGTGTTGAGCAGAGCGATTTAGCAAGCAGCGCATTAGACTCTATTACACTTGCCGTATCGCAAGCACACGACGTAAGCGAAGAAATATCGACCGCAGCGCAAGAGCAGCAACAAGTATCACAAGAAATTAGTGAACGATTAGAATCAATTGTTGCTATTGCAGAGCAAACTGCAGAAGGCGCAAACCAAACCAACATTTCAAGCTCAGAAGTGGCTAAACTCGCTGAAGAGTTAAGAATCTCGGTAGAAAACTTTAAGGTGTAATACCAATCGTATTACGCCAAAATCAGAGCAATAAAAAACCCGATACTGAGTAACAGTATCGGGTTTTTTATTTTAACGCTTACCTAGCAGCACGTTGGCGATTCCCGCCCACTTTAGGTTTAGTGTTAGCCTTTTTAAATTGGCTAAAGCCAGTATGGCGCGTTAAGGCTGGGCGCCCTCCTCTACCTTTACCTGCGCCTTTGTGTGCTTTTTCATCGCGGCCTTCTTCTGGCACCAAGCAATTTGGGCCTTTACCAATTAAATTGGCTTTCCCCATACTACGCAATGCCTCGCGGATCATTGGCCAACCCGATGGATCGTGATAGCGCAGTATTGCTTTATGTAAGCGACGCTGACGAGCTCCCTTTGGTACAGGCACTTGCTCTTTGTTATTTTTAATATTACGCAGTGAGTTCATTTCTGTATGATAAATAGTGGTCGCATTAGCCATAGGTGATGGATAAAAGTTTTGCACTTGGTCTAACTTAAAGTCATTAGATTTAAGCCACAGTGCCATGTTAACCATGTCTTCGTCTTTTGTACCTGGGTGAGCAGAAATAAAATACGGGATTAAATACTGCTTTTTACCAGCCTCTTTTGAGTACTTATCAAATAGTTCTTTAAATTGATCGTAAGCCCCCATGCCCGGCTTCATCATTTTAGATAAAGGACCATCCTCCGTATGTTCTGGCGCAATTTTTAAATAGCCCCCCACATGATGTGTCACCAACTCTTTAACGTAGCGCGGATCTTGTACGGCTAAATCGTAACGAACGCCTGAGGCTATTAAAATCTTTTTAATACCTTTCACTTCACGGGCTTTTTTATACAAATCGATAGTAGGTGTATGGTCTGTATCCATGTGTTTACAAATATCAGGATAAACACATGAAAGCCGCCTACAAGTGCTTTCTGCTTTTTTACTCGTACAGCGCAGCTTATACATATTTGCTGTTGGGCCGCCTAAGTCAGAAATAACCCCGGTAAAACCAGGCACTTTATCTCGAATCTGTTCTATTTCATCAATAATCGACTCTTGCGAACGACTTTGAATAATACGCCCTTCATGCTCGGTAATAGAGCAGAACGAACAACCGCCAAAACAACCTCGCATAATATTAACTGACGTTTTAATCATATCGTAAGCGGGTATTTTTGCATCCCCATAACTTGGGTGCGGTATACGCTGATAAGGTAAGCCAAATACATCATCCATTTCATGGGTTTCGAGCGGAAATGCAGGCGGGTTTACCCAAATATAGCGATCGCCATGGCGCTGAAATAATGCCCGGGCACAGCCTGGGTTTGTCTCTTGGTGCAAAATTCGTGATGCGTGGGCATACAAAGGCTTATTAACACTGACTTGCTCAAATGCAGGCAGTTTAACGTAGGTTTTTTCCCACGGTTTAGGGCGCGCTGGCTGAATAGTAATAGGTTTAGCAGCCTCAGCTTTTAAATCAATACCGGCTTGTTTAAACTCTGATTTACTACACCCTACATCATCTGCGCCATAAGGATTAGGGATTGGATCTATTTTGCCTATTTTATCAATCGCAGTTGAATCACTGCCACGCCAACCCGGTATTGGCTCTTTACGAATAACGGCTGTGCCACGAATATCCTGAATTGTATCCATAGTTTCGCCAGCGGCTATACGGTGGGCCACTTCTACAAGCGGGCGCTCTGCATTACCATAAATAAGGATATCGGCTTTAGAGTCAAATAAAATACTACGACGCACTTTTTCTTGCCAATAGTCGTAATGAGCAATACGACGCAGGCTTGCTTCAATACCACCAATCACAATGGGCACGCCTTTGTATGCTTCGCGTAAACGCTGAGAGTAAATCATCACCGCACGGTCAGGGCGCTTGCCACCTACATTACCTGGCGTGTAGGCATCGTCATGGCGCATGCGTTTTTCAGCCGTGTAACGGTTGATCATCGAATCCATATTACCGGCGGTTACACCAAAAAATAGATTCGGCTTACCAAGTGCCATAAAGGCATCTTTTGATTGCCAGTCTGGCTGAGCAATAATACCGACTCTAAAGCCTTGTGCTTCAAGTACACGGCCAATCACTGCCATACCAAAACTAGGATGATCCACATAAGCATCACCGCTGATTATAATAATATCGCAGCTATCCCAGCCGAGTGCGTCCATTTCTTCGCGAGTTGTAGGTAAAAATGGTGCAGTGCCATAACACTCTGCCCAATACTTTGGGTATGAGAATAGCGCGCGTTCAGCTTTAAGAGAGCTCATAATTTTGGCCATTGAATAACAAAAGGCGCGAATTATATCCTAATACATTGCTTATTTATACAACATTACCTGCGTATATCGCGCCTTGTTAGTATGTGATCTGTTTATATTAGTCTTTTTTATTTCGCTCTTTTATAAACTCTAACAGTTCTTGCTCGGGCATGGGCTTAGCATACATAAAGCCTTGTACTTCATCGCACCCTAAGTTTTTTAAAAACTCTGCCTGTTGCTGTGTTTCTACACCTTCAGCAATTGTTTTCAGACCTAATTTAGCGCCAAGCGACACCACCAAAGCAGCAATAGCGCCGGTGTCGTTATCGGGCAAGTCTTTTACAAAAGCGCGGTCAATTTTAAGTCTATCAAGCGGTAAGCTTTGTAAGTAACTCAACGAAGAAAAGCCCGTTCCAAAATCATCAATCGCTACCTCAACGCCTAACTCTTTTAACTCTTTTAAGGTATTGATCACGGTTTCTAGTTCATCCATCACCACACTTTCAGTGACTTCTAATTCGATATTACAAGGTTTAACGTCATACTTTTGTAAAGTGTTTTTTACTGTTGTCGCGTAGCCCTTTACCTTAAATTGCGGCACAGATACGTTTACAGCAATGCAAATTTCTTCACCCAACGCTTCTAAACGTTTTTGCTGCTGACATGCTTGCTCTAACACCCATTGGCCAATATCAACAATTAAACCGGCGTCCTCTGCTAATGGCACAAACACAGCTGGCGATATAAACGAGCCATCTTCTGATGGCCAACGCAGTAAGGCTTCGCAACCAATTAACGATAAATTATCGAGGGAAAGTTGCGGCTGATACCAAACCTGTAACTTTTCTCTGGCAAAGTCATGGCGTAACTGCCTAATAATACCTAAGCGCCAGGCCATTTTATCTTGCATATCAACTTCGTAGTAAACCCCTTCTTTGCATTTAAGCTTTTTAGCTTGATTAAGCGCAATATAAGCAACTTTGAGTGTGTCTAAACCTGTGCTTTGAAAGTCTTGCTGCTGACATAAACCAATTCTAAAATCGATGGGCAAAATATGCTCACCAGCTTTAAAAGGTACATTCAGTACATCGTTAAATTGTTCGAGATTAAACTCTGTTTGGCGAATAATAAAGCCGAAAACATCCGCACCAATACGTGATAGTAGCTTTGCGTCAGGGTAAGCGTCTTTAAGCCTTTTTACGATTTCAATGAGTAAATGGTTGCCAATTTCTTGCCCTAAGCCATTATTGATATCTGCAAAACCAATTATATCAATTAATACAAAAACGTAGTCATTCACATGTGGTTTTTGATAACGCTCCACCCGCTCTATAAAATTAGTACGGTTAGAAATACCTGTAAGTACATCTTTGTAGGCTGCATCCCTAAGCTTTACAAACAGCCTAACGTTATCAAGGGCTACACTCACATTAGTAAGAAAAATCTCTGCAAATTGTAGCTGTGCTTCACTTGGTTTATGCTCACACGCTAAATAAATGGCAGCCTGACGATGCTTACTTTTTACAATAAAGGTCATGCTTGAGTCGCTTTGTGTATGCTTTGCAGTTTCAAAACATTGCTCAACTTGCTCTAAGGCCATACTGTCTACATTAATAAGCTTTTCACCAAAGTAGCTTTCATAATGACCGCTTCCTCCAAGCACCTGTATATGGTTTTCGCCATCAAGTTTACTGCACACTAGCCCAACCTGCTGGGACTCTAAAATAATACCTAAGTGTTTAATAATTTCTTTGCACAGTACTTTAATATCTGTGAGACCTAAAATAGACTTTGATGCCGAAACAATAGTGTTCATCGCATCACTTTGATACTCAAGCTTGCATACTTGCTCGTAAGAGCGTATCGCTGTAATGAGCGATGTCACAAGCTTTGAACGGGTCAACTCGGTTTTTGTTTTATAGTCGTTAATGTCGTATTCGCGAATTACTTTTTCTTCTGGGGTGTTACCCGCTTGGCCTGTACGTAAAATAATTCGTACATGTTGATTATTAAGCTCTTCGCGTACACGCTTAACAACTTGCAAACCCGCATCATCAGATTCCATCACTACATCTAAAAATATGACAGATATTGTATTATTGTTTTTGAGTATTTCGATGGCTTCGCTGCCGGAATATGCATCATGAAAACGTAGCCCTGCTCCCCAAAACTCTACGCCCGACAACGCGAGCTTAGTCACTGAATGTATTTCAGGATCGTCATCAACGATCAAAACATCCCAAAAGTCAGATACCTCTGGGGTTATTTCTTCTTCGCTGTCTGGCGCTAAAAATAAAAAATCGCTTTGTTCTGACGACATTATCTTCCCTTTATCAGTTTTAATGCTTAAATAACCTCATACCTATGTACTAAAAATATATTTTTTGGTTTATAGGCTAATTCATACTATAGTCGATTAATAAAAAGTTGTTATATTTCAAACTAAAAAACTCGTAAAAGGTGTGCATATTAAATTTTTTAAAACCCTAATAAAAACGCTCTCATTGTTAATTTTAGTGGCTATTTTGATTGGTTTAACGCTTCCGCAAAATTACAGCGTCAATAAAAGCATACAAATAAATGCCAAAGTAGAAACTGTTAAATCGCTCGTGTCAGACTTTAGCCTATGGCATACATGGTCACCTTGGGGCAAAGTAGACCCAAGCATTCGTTTTGCGCTCGGCGAGCCCATCAGAGGTATAGGCGCGCATCAATCGTGGCAAAGCGATTGGGGATACGGTGAAATGACCATTACTTCGCTTTCAAAAAATAGAATGACCTTTAATGCGCTTTTAAAAAATGAACATATTATTGAAGGTGAAATTACCTTTAACGACGTAGAAGATAGGGTAAATGTAACTTGTAAAATTAATGGCCAAACAAACGCCTCGCTAATCTCAGGTTATCTATCGATTTTAAGCGAGTACGTATTAAGCAATACGGTGTCGCTTGGCTTAAATAACTTACAAACAGTGGCGCAATTACGCGACCAAAAAACTCAGCTGGATACAAATGACAGTAAAATCAGCCCAAGCGAGAATTAATCTTGCTAATATAATTGAGTCTTTACTTGGCTACCCTGTAAAAAAAATAACCAGCAATACTGGGCAACCAAGTACAAATCAAAGTTACGGTTCGAAAGGCGATCTAAACCCGCTTTATCACATAAATAGTGATAACCCTATTTTAGCGCGCGCCCAAAAGCGCCAAGATTTACTGCTTATAAAACAGCAACAAAACATAGAAACCATTTTAGCTAAAGCCATGGAATTTTGCCCCGACGTGGCAAGTAATAAGCAACCCGATGCCGACTGGATTGAGCGCTTTATTGCCCTATGTGAAGACACCTCTAACGAGTCAATGCAAACATTGTGGGCTAAAATTTTAACTGGTGAGACACTCAACCCAGGTACTTTTTCTATAAAAAGCTTACAAACACTCAAACACATGACCCAACGTGAAGCAGATGCATTACAAAAATGTGTATCGCTGAGCAGCTACAACGCAAAAGATGACAGCCACTTTATTTTATTAGGGTTTTATAAAAAGCCATCGCTTTTTGACTTGTTACGAAAAGGTAATAAGGTGTCGCTTAATTTAGGAAAAACGGGGATCAGCTTTCCTGATATTCTAACGCTTATGGATCTTAATTTACTCTACAGAAAAGAGATAGAATCGGCGGTATTAAAAGCAGGCCAAGAACTCACCCTGTCGTTTTTATCGCAAAAAGTGACATTAAAAGCTAAAAGCAGTGACTTGGTATTAAGCTATTATAAGTTTACGCAAACTGGCGATGAGCTTTCTAAACTCATAAACTACCCTATAAATAAGGTGTATAAGCAATTAATTAATAATGCACTGGAGGGTGAGTTTGATTTAACGTGGCATGCTAATAAATAGCACACCACGTTATAAGCTCACTAATTAAAAGTGAACCTGAATACCCGCAAATGGGCCTGATGCGTCAATATCGGTATTAATATCGTCAACATCATCAAGCTCAAGCGTCATAGAACGGTAACCCGCTTTAACTGCAACATCTACAGCCAGGTTATCAATAAGTTCATACGCTACGCCTACTTGATAGTCTTGTACTTTGCTATCGTCGATAGCTAAAAAGCTGCCTTCAAAAAACACACTTAAACCTGTAAAGGGTAAGCCTGCTTCAGCGCGGCCGTACGCAAGTGGTACAAAACCTGAAAAATCAACAGTTTCAGAGAAGTTAGTACCACCTTGCTGAGTAGTACCAGTGACAACAACGTCACCGTCAAACTGCTTTGCGTTTAAGCCTAAATCAATTGAAATTAAATCGTTATCAAAAATTTCGTAATAAAGAATGTAATCAATATGAGTTAAATCACTTAATGTGTTTGCCGTTGTACCAACCACATAATCTGAGCCATTAAAGCTAAACGTATCAGTAAGGGTTGCAGAACCATTAAGTTCAAGCTCTGTATATTTAAGCTTTAGGTTAGGAACTAATGGCACTGGGTGTTCTAGCGCCGCATAGTAGCTAATAAAAGTTTCGTCTTCAAAATTAAAATCTTGTGGTGCGTTATCTTTGTAAGAAAACTGACCGTCATTATCTGACTGCCAGCCATCAACACCTACATATAAACCTAATAAAGTGTCTGCCTGTGCTGCAGGGGCTAAACATGCCATGGAAAGGGCAGCTGCTAAACAATACTTTTTCATTTTTTATCCTTGAGCTAGTAGTTCGCTAAGTTCGATTAAAGCCGCATTGGCTCTTGAAATATAATTTGCCATTACTAAAGAATGATTTGCTACAAAGCCAAAGCCATTCCCATTTAAAATCATTGGGCTCCACACGGTTTCTTGTGTTGCCTCAAGCTCACGTATAATTTGCTGTAAGCTTACACGGGCGTTTTTCTTTTCAAGTACATCTGCAAAGTCGTATTCAACCGCTTGTAAAAAGTGTAATAACGCCCACGTTGCACCACGCGACTCGTAAAATACATCGTCTATTTCCCACCACGACGTCCTTACTTGTTGCTGAAGTGGTGAATAGGTTGCCTGCGTGTTAGATGAGTTACCTGCTAAATCAGTATTTACCTTGTCTTGGCCAACACTTGCACTTAAACGCTGGCTTAAACTACCTAAACGCTTTTCGGCTTCTTTTAACCAGCTACGTAGGTTATCTGCACGTGAGTAAAATTGACTATCTCGCTCATGCTCGTTAGCAATTTGTGAGCGGTATACTACTAAATAGTCAATTCCCTTTTGGTACTCTCCCTCGGCACTTGGCCAAGCCCATGCCTCAGAGCTAATATTAAACTGCGGCTGCGCTTTTTTAAGCGCTTCATGTTCGGTTGATTGCGACTGCGAACGGCTAAAATCTTTACGCATAGATAGGGCTAAATCACGCACCATTTCAAGCGCGCCATATTCCCATGCAGGCATATCATCCATTATCACACTTGGGGGCATTACATCGTTTGATAAATAGCCACCTTGCTTATCAAGTAAAGTGCTAGCAACAGTAATGAGTGTTGTGGTTGTTGTGTAGCCCGTTACCATTTTTTCACTACGCGCTTGTGCCGTCTCTTTTGCATGAGTAACCACGTTAAAGCGTGCCGGCTCAATACTCCAATAAACAGCAATAGCGTAAAAAATAATAAGCAGCGCAATCAATGCACCAGCTATTTTTCCTTTGTGTTGCGACATTTATCCTCCTAGTGATGAGCGTGTTGTTTTTTAGATGGCTTAGAATTCGCGGCTTGCGCTTCAAGTGAGACCACCTGAGCATTAGTAAACAAGCGATTACCGTCACTAAAATATAGCGTGAGTTTACGTTCTTGCCCTACTTTTAGTGGTTCTTGTGGATCAAATACCATTAAATGGTAACCACCAGGCTGAAAGCTTAAACTTTCATGGCCCTTAATGGTAACAGCGTTAACTTGTTGCATTTTCATCATACCATTGACATGTGTATGCTCATGAATCTCTACTCTGCCTAAACCTTCAATGGTTGCTTTGGTTAATTTAGCAACACCGCCACCGTGGTTAGAAATTGTTAAATAGCCAACACTCGATTTACTGCCAGGCAAAAACGCTCTTACTTGCGCATGGCTTACTTCAAGTTTAGCTTCGTCTGTATCGTGGCTGTGCCCAGCATGTGCAGCAACCGATGACGAAAACACATTAAACATTAACGCCGAGGCCATAAAAAAGCACTGCTTCATCATCGCTTTGTTCCTTGTGAAAGCATAAATTTCACTTTAAATTTAACATAGTTAACTAATAATAGTCAGTTAAATTAAGGCTCAAGAGGTTACTTTTTTGTTATCGAGCACCAACCAACACAGTACAGCTACAAATAATAAAGGCCACGCTATCATTACCGAGCCAAATAACAGCGCCAAAATGGTGCCAACTAATGCAACAACCCCTGCGCCAATTAACCCCATGGTTATTAAAGCCATAACAGCTACTACAGCAATAATGGCAACTAATACGCCGGCCAACTCTAGTCCTACCCAGCTCATATCTGCAATCCACAACGGGAACTGCCATGAATCAAAATGTATTAACGACACCGCATCTGTAAAAAGTAATACATAAACAACAACACATATTGCTAAGGTTTTCATATCCCTCTCCTAATACGCCCGCTCTTCAAGGCAACAATGAGCTATAAAGTAACCAAGCGCCACTGCAAACGGAAAACTTATAAATAATAAAATAGTCACTAAGCGTGTTGACCACACCGGAAAATCAAGGCGACGCGCTAAACCACTACAAACGCCCGATATTTTTTTATTAAGCGAGTCTTTGTACCAACCACGCTGTGTTTTAAAGTTATTCATACTCAACTCCCTAGGCGTTTGGCACTGTTGTATTGATATTATTATGTTTAACACTGGCTTTTAAACGAGCCAGCTCTGCATCTATTTTTTCATTTTTTTCTAAAGACGCTATTTGCTCAGCGGTTGAACGTGCCGTATGTGTAAGTTCATAAGCATCAACTTGTGCCTCTATGCCTTCCACTTTTTGCTCTATCATTTCAAAGCGAGACAAGGCATTGGCAACATTGTCGCTGTGTAATTGCATATTCACTTTTTCACGTGCAACAACAATATCGTGGCGTTTTATTAATTGCGCTTGTTTAGTTTTAGCGTGCGCCATTTTTTGTTGTAAACGTTCACAATCCGCTGTAATTTTCTTTATCGACTCTTTAAGCTCATCTAGCTGCGTGCTTTTTTCAGCAATTTTGTCGTGTACTTGTTGTTTTTCTAACAAGGCAGACTTGGCTAAATCATCACGGTTTTTAGCAACGGCAAGCTCTGCCTTTGTTTGCCATGAGGTTAAATCTTTTTGTTTTTGTGCGATTTGGCGTTTAAGCGTTTTTTCTTCACACAGTAAGGCAGCAGCAGTGCTTCTGCACTCATTTAATGCCTCTTGCATTTCACTTAACATAAGGTTGAGAAGCTTTTCAGGGTCTTCAGCTTTATCTAGCATGGCTGCTATATTTGATTTGATAACGTCATTTACGCGATTAAATACACTCATTGTTTTGTCCCATTGTTTTAATTGATAACAACAAGACGATTCCAAGAGTTATGCCAAACTCTTAAAAAATAAATATTATACTTTCAAAACATACACTTAAAATTTAAAAGGTGTCATTGCAAGTGACCATAAGCTGAACATAGAAAAGTGTAATTAACTAATATTTTGATCTTTTGACTAAATTTTAGGATCAAAAAAGCCACTAAAAAGTGGCTTAATTTAAAATTTATACGGCTTAAGTTTATTCGGGTACAAAACTCAATGCTTTATCCATAACCGACAAATCAGCCTGTTTACCATGGCCATTTTCTGAAAGGTGACGTCTAAATCCGCGCGCCCCAGGCTGCCCCTGAAAAATCCCCAACATATGACGTGCTATATGCCAAAAATTAGCACCTAAACGCATTTCTTCTTCGATGTAATCGTACATAGCACGCACCACATCGTGACGCGTTTGGGTATTAGCCACCTCACCGTAAATTTTTTCATCCACTTCATTAAGCATAAATGGGTTGCTATATGCTTCGCGGCCAATCATAACGCCGTCTATGTGCGCTAAATGCGCAAGGCTTTCTTCAATCGTTTTAACACCGCCGTTAATACTTAAATCGAGCTGTGGGTAGTCTTTTTTTAGCTGATAAACACGTGGGTAATCAAGCGGCGGGACTTCACGGTTTTCTTTAGGACTTAAGCCATTCAACCACGCTTTACGGGCATGAATAATAAAGTCATCACAGCCAACTTTATGGCTAGCTTCAATTAACGCGCATAAAAACTCATACGAGTCTTGTTCATCAATACCAATGCGCGTTTTTACCGTAACCGGAATATCTACTTCGCTTTTCATTGCTGCAACACATTGTGCAACCAGATCAGGCTCAGCCATTAAGCAAGCACCAAAGCGCCCGTTTTGTACCCTATCTGATGGGCAGCCTACATTTAGGTTAATTTCATCGTAGCCACGCTCACCCGCAAGTCTTGCACATTTAGCAAGCGCATCGGGGTCTGAGCCACCCAGTTGCAAAGCAACCGGCCCTTCGTGTTGATTAAAGTGTAAGTAATCGCCACGCCCAAATAAAATAGCCCCTGTGGTGATCATCTCAGTGTATAAAACAGCGTGCTTAGTCATCTTACGATGAAAAGTACGGCAATGACGATCTGTCCAATCAAGCATCGGTGCCACGCTAAACCGCCTAAACCCTGTATTACTTGCCATTACTGGGCTAGAGCCCTTATTTAGTGTGTTACTCATATAGTCTGAATTGCCTTGAATTGCCTTGAATCGCCGCGAGTTTCGATATACAGTCACCCTATAGTCACCCTTGCAGGGTTGGACTGTTCAATAACTTAGGGTTAAATCATGGCTTCATATAATATCGAAAAACGCCGTCTTGCTTCAGGCGACTACCGCTATAAGTGCGTAGTACGCGAGAAATCTAAGGGTAAGATTATACACAATGAAAGTAAAACATTCAGTAAAAGAGTGTTGGCTGAGAGCTGGGGCAAGAAACAAGTTAACGATATTGAGCAATCGAGGGTGACTGAAACAAAACAAACGGTCACCCTAGGCACCCTCATGAATATGTATTATGAAAACCATGATTTATGGAATGCTACGGGGCGTACTAAACAATTTGTTATTAAGATGCTGATTGATTGCGACATAGCATCGATTTTATCAAATGAGTTACGCACTAGTGATTTGATAGAGCATTGTAAAAATAGGCGTAGTGCTGGTGCAGGGCCAGCGACTATTTATCATGATATTGCATATTTGCGCAGCGTTATGAAAAAGGCGGGACCAGTCTGGAATATTGATGCTAACCATAAAATATTTGAAGACGCAGTGCCGGTGCTAATCGAAATGGGGTTAGTTGGCAAAAGCCAAAAGCGAACACGCCGCCCTACTGATAATGAATTAGATAAATTGCGCGAAGGCTTGAAGGAACGCATGGACTATAGGCCAAACGGTAAAGTGCGCATTCCTTTTTTAGATATTTTAGATTTTAGTATTTTAACGTGCATGCGTATTGGCGAGGTTTGTAAACTACGTTGGGAAGATTTAAACGAGGATCACAAAACTATATTAGTGCGTGATAGAAAAGACCCACGGAAAAAGGAAGGTAATCACATGATTGTGCCTTTGCTCGCTGGTTCATTTGATATTGTTATGCAACAGCCTAAAAATGATGATTTGATATTTCCTTATAACTCACGATCGGTTACTGCTGGTTTTCAGCGGGTACGTAATGCATTAGGTATTGAGGATTTACGCTATCATGATTTACGTCGCGAAGGTGCTAGCCGTTTATTCGAAAAAGGTTATTCAATAGAAGAAGTGGCCCAAGTAACAGGCCACCGTAATTTAAATATTTTATGGCAAGTTTATACGCAATTATTCCCGCATAAATTACACAATAAGTTTAGAGACTAATTCAATATCTCTTTATTTATACTTAGGCTGTTGTCTAACATCCTATGTAAAACTGAATCTAATAATTTTGGTTGTAGGTCTCTATATTTTTCATTATTGGTCAATAAAGTAAGTACCGCTATCATTTCCATATTCAAGCTAGCTATAGTATCTAATTTTTCGTTCATGGATTTACCTCTACGTTTTATTTGTAGCTACAATACTCTACTTTTAAAATCGCGCTACTGATTGGAATTTACAAAAAATTCATTTCTAGATTTCAGTTTTATTTTTAATTAAGCTATTGTTTTATTATGGGTTTCTTAAGAACCATACAAAGCCTTTTGATCCTAAAAACCTCACGTAAACGGGCTAAGTTATTGTTTAATCGTTTTATTACTTTAAATTCCTAACGAATTACAGGCGCTTAAACTGTAAAACAGTGAAATTAGTTTCGATCTTTTCAGATCTTTGATCTGCTAAGGAACTTATATAGGGCGCTAGCTGGCGGTTTAAATGAAGTACTTTAAAACTGTAAAAAAATAACGATAAAGAGCGCGCAGGAGGGTGAGGAAGAGTGCGGATTTCGTGGCATACATTCTGTGTGGAGCCGTTTTCCGTGGGTGAAACTACGCTGGCCAACATAGGCGGCGATAACTTTACTGCAGTGAATGCAGGGCAATAAAAAACCCAGCGGGATGCTGGGCTTGTTTGGGTGGCTTTGGGGCTATTTGGTTATTGGGTCTAGTCTGCCTTTTTGGTTGTCGGCTTGTGATGCTTGGCCGCTAAAGTCTCCAGCTTGTTCTGGTGCTTGGGTTTTTGCAGTTCCTGCAGCAACGCCCTTGTGTGTGTGGCTTGCACATGTGTTAGCTAATTCGCTTACTGTTGCCATTAGTTCTGATAGGAGTTTGAGTACGTTCTCGCCTTCACTGCCTAACCATGTTTTTGGGCTTCGGTGGTCTTGCTCTTTAGTTGCTATTACTTTGCGGGTTTCACATTGTAGGTCGGCTAATTTGCCGATGATGTCTTTTAATGATTCGTCTGTTTTGTTTTCAAAGTTACCGGCGTCATCAATGTGTTGATAAACCCCTTCACGTACTTGGGTACGGGTTTCACCTTCTTTAATAGCAGGTAAGTCCCAGCCAAAAGGTAATACTGTTCTAATGAACGGTTTATCAGCTCGGCCATAGGCAAAGCCAATTTCTACAATAGAATTAATAGCCGGCGGTTCTAATCGACCTGCTTTATCACCCGCACCTGGTAATGGTAACGGCACGGCTTGAAGTGGTTTTGATTTGGTATCTGTTCCGTTTTCGTCAATGAGCTGCACGTTAACAGCATAGCGAGGGTAGTATGCATCGCTACCGCGCTCGCCATCATCAGTTGGCAGTTCAGGCAATGCAACTACTCTACCCCAGCGTGGTAAATGCAATTGTCCGGTTAGTTCTGGAAACAGCCGGCGCACTATTCTTTGAATTGATTTATCCATGTTCACCAACTTATTTGCATGTTAGTGCCTTTAAACTCAACCGCTGATATACGTTCATCATTGGCAGTTACGTTTGGGCGTATCATTGGTGCGGCTGGCATAGTGGCAGCTTTACCTGCTTGATGATCTGTCATTAGGCCGTTCGCTATAGAAATTGGTTTATCAGACCAAAACGAATCAGCATAACTTCCCACAAATACTTTACCATTGCCTTGTTGATACCAGACAAAATCCTCAATCTTAAACGCTCGGCCTATATTGTTTAGCATGGCATAGCCTGAGCTATCAGAGTAAAAACACGGGATTGCCGTATCAACATAAGCAGCGTTTGGTATAACAAACTCTATACCTGTTTGATTAGTGACCTCGTCAAGTACCTGGCGCATGGTTGGATGGCGCAGCATTACACTTAAATTATAAGCAAGTGATGCCGCCCATTCTCGGCAAAACAATGTATACCAGCCATTTATAGCGGGCATTACACGTTCAACATAGCCACTAAATACACGGTCGACCATATCACCCCAACCTAAATCAACCGTAACCGGTGCCAATTTATCAGCCTTTTGATTAACCGTAATTTGGCATGTACCAGGCGTTGATGATTGCAGTATTATCCAGTGCTCTTTCATATCAACTTTTGAATCGTTGACATAAGCACGAGATATAAAACGCGCGTTAGCCGTCGTCATTATGCTGTTCTCAGTGCGGCAAAGTTTTCGTTTAGATGCTGGCTAATATTTGCATATTGAACACCTGTATCACCGCCTTGCACATTGGCCGTTGCATCGGGTGAGCGTTCTTCTACTTTTTGCGGCACTGAGCGGTACTCGCTTAGCGTAAAACTAACGGCCCATTGGCGTGTGGTTTCTTGCTCCACCGCTTCAATCTTGCTACTAAAGCGCACTTGCTTAACACCCAGTGCACTGGCCGTGTGGTTACTTATACGATAAATAGAACGCGCACCACTTTCAGTTGCTTCGGCCAAGGTAAACAGTTCAGCTAAATGATCAGCCTTAGTGAATGGTAATAAACCACTCACCGTCAGCTTTTTAGCTTTAGTTCCTGTTTCAGCTTGGTCGGTACTGGATGATTGGCCGCTTGCATCCTCGCTGGCAAGCTCAAGACTTGCCGTCATGCGAAGGGTTTTTAAAGTAATAAAAATACTATTAAGAGATAACATAATCACTCACACAATAAATCTGCCATATTGATACAAGCAACTAAATGAATATTGCTGGCCGTTTTGTAAACTTAAAGATTGATCTCCTTGCAATGCGAGTGGTGTGTAGTAAAACTTTAGGTACGCGTCTGTGTCCCATATTCTTGCGAGTATCGTAGCCTGATCTTCGGTGTTTTCTGAAGGCACAATTATCATTTGTTGTAATTTAGAACCATATTGATAAAGCGGCAACTGATTAACGTCAAGCTCAATAGTTCCGTCAGTGCTTTCTGGGGAAAAGCTATGTTTAGGTGTATACATTAAACTACGACTAGTCGAATGCATGCCTGTAAAAATAGTCTTTAAATGCACGCTCCCGCTATTTGCACTATACCATGCAGTTAAATTACACCCGCCATCAACACCAAAATCAAGAGTGTATCTAAAATCTAGCTGAGGGGTAGTGTCTATTTTCCCAACGTAACGTACTCGCACAACAGGATCAATCATAAACATACCGTTTGCTAGCTTTAAGCTATCATTCTCTTCAGTATAATTTGATGTATCAATTTTTATCTGACTACTTCCAACTCTAATTTCGCAATCACCCGGTGTCGCTATATCACCACCATGATAACTACCTGCAAACTTGCCCATAGTATCAACGAGTACAGTATCAATTGATGCGCCAGTGCCTGCATATGTCATAGACTTCATACCATGAACTATTATTTTTCCTTTATATTTATAGTAAGCATCAATCTCATTTTTGGGTATATCTGCTAAGTCATAAACATCAGCAGCAAATAAATACAGGCGTGCACTCCCACTACTAATTACTACTGTATTTTCACTACGCCCAATAATTGGTGTTTCAAATTCAATATGTTTTACGCGATTAATATCACTCTTTGCGCTAAACGTTTTTATAAGCTCACCATTAACTGTAATAGTCGCATCATCTGTGCTACCCGATGATGTATAAACTGCAATATTAGACTTTCTTCTACTGGCCGGTATTTTAAAAGTAGCTGAATTGCCAGCGCTCAAATCAAATGCATTCAGCTCTGTTCCTTCGGTTGCGCTCCAGCGTTCTGCCGGCCCCCCATTAAATATTTTATTTAAATATTCATATGAGGTCACATTAGTACCCGCTGTAACGCTATCTGGAGTTTGATAAACAATACCACCTTCAGCTAAATAACTATTCCATAGCCTTAAGCGGTCAAAAGTCCCGCCCATATCATTTTCACCATTTGCACCGCTACCATTTCCTAAAAAAAACATAGCAATCCCACCAAAACTAGAAGGTGATAAAATGCAATGAATAGAGTTATAAACGGATGTAACATTGTTAGGAGTACGGTCAACCTTAACAACTAATTTGTTTTTTGATTTTGATGTGACTGGCTGTACTTTTGATACAGGCTTAACAAATTTATTAGTTAGTGATTCTCGGGTGATCCCCACTAAATTCCCATTCGTCAAATAGCCACTTGCGTACACCGAGTTATTACCTATAACAGTAGCGCCATTTAAATTGATAGACCCATTAAATCTAATTTTAGCGTTTGGTACATAGATAGTTTTAACACCCACAGCTAATAAAGTATGAATGGCTAAACCTATGTTTGCATCATCATCTAGAGGGGCATTAGCATGTTGAATAGAAGAACTACCATTGTGCTGCATTACAGCAATAAAACCATTATTCAGTAATATTACAGTCCTGCCATTCACAGGTTTACTGCCAATATCTTCTATTAAGTAACTCGCCCCAAAGCCATCTCCTTTATTGTTATACCCTTTTGTTTTTATCAACGTACCTAACGGTACATTCATAGCTTTCATCTCATGAACGGTATCTGCATTTCTAATTGTTTTGCCAACTAGGCCATCAATTTCCCGTAAATCTATAATAGAATCTGCAAATTGCTTTAATAGTTCAGCTATCTTCACTAAATAATGTTTACTTCCCTGCGCATCACTAAAGCTACTTAACTGCTCAGTTGTATTAAAAATAGATAATTTGGGCTCCCACTCACTTGATGAGTTCCCTTCAAGCCACGCTTCCAAGTAAACAAACTTTGGGTAGCTATCTAGCGTAAAAATAAAGTCACTTTTTAATTCAACTCTCAATCCAGCAACATAACCTACACCCGCAATAACTCTAAATTCATCATCGTTAGCTGTCGGTTCTACCTTAAACCCATCACCTATAAACCAGTCGCGGCCATTCATATCCATGGCTAAGTTTTGTGTCAATGCATCCATGCCAGCTAAGCGAGCACTAAAATCTAGTTGCCATGTTTCTGGTGCTACTGTAATACCGGTTATATCGCTAATGCCTGAGTACTCAATGGCAAAGTTACGGTTTAGCGTATTACCTGCATTGCCTAATTCTGTAATTGTTTTGTTTACGCTTTTTACATGGCTAATAGCTACCAGCGTATTATTTACAGATGAATACAAACCAACCCAGTTAAATTCAAACGGGCCTGTTAGGCTGTTTAATACGGTTGAGTAAACCACTGTATTGTTATTGATACGGCCAACTTGCTGAACTGGCTGGGTATGCACTCGCTGTGCTGTAGGCGGTAAATCTTCGCTGCGGTCTACCGGTGCTTGCGAATCTTGTCCTGGTACATAAGCAAAAATAAACGTATCAATATCTAACTGCTCATTTGCCTGCGCTTTTTGTGCAAATAAGGCTTCGCCTGCGTTAGTAACTACTTGTGACATGGTTTAACTCTCCTGATCTATTTTTGCAACGGTGTAATCGCTGTGGTTATCAAATGACTGTAAGCCACCGTATGTATTCATTTCTGCTACTGTTTGATACTGGTAACGCCTTGCGGTACGTCCGTATTGCCTAACAATGTAATTAATAAGATTTTGCCGCTCGCTTAAATCATCATCCGTGAGTTTTAGGTTTATAACGTCCCAGTCAGATACCGAAAAACGCTCAGCTATCTCTACATAAGGCATATCGAGCTTTTTAAACATGGCAAGCCAGCCTTCAGTACTCCCTGCGCCTTTTGCAAATTGCAGTGCAAACTTAACGCGCACCCGGTACATTACTTCGTCTTCTTGGGGTATTTGCTCTACGTCACGTTCCCACGCTAATAAGTGCACTAATTCAATTTCGGCTGTCATTGGGTCAAGCTGCTTTGCAGGCCATGCCAATAAATCGCTTAAGCGCTGCCAATAAATAACAGCGCCTTTACGTAATTTATCCAGCTCACTGGCTGGGCGAGCCAACCAATAAGGCATTTTAGTAATTACGTTAAAATCAAACGCCATTATGGTTAGCTCCCAAGTTCAACGGTTAACGAACCTAGACGCGGCACTTCATTTGCGCTGGTAATGTCGCCTTGGTGCCAGTTTAACGATTCAATATCAGCAAAGTTACGGTGTAGCTCTTGGCTTAACCGGCTAAAGCTAAAGCGGCTTGTTGGCAGTGTTTTAGTGGCGGTATAGTCGGTGTTTTCTCTAAATGCGCAGCGTATAAAGTTGTCTATTTCTTGCTTAACTTCTATGGCGGCTTCATTGGTTAAGGTATTAACTAAATAAACAGTTACCCCTATATCAACCAATACGCCTGGCATTGCTAATACTAAAATATCGTCGCCGTGGCCGTGGTGCCCTTGCTGCATTACATAGTCGTTTAAATCATCAAGTAATATTTGCGAAGGCTCGCCAATGTCTAACAAAATAAAGGCGTTTGCTGTACCTGGTCCGCGCGGTGCATCGTGTTCAAAATATATGTTGTCGGTATCAAGGCCTGATCGCTCAGTCATAATGGCGGTATATACGGCATCAATATGCCAAGGGGCTGCGGCAGTAAATGCATTGCGTGTTCTAAGCTTTAAATTTTGATTGCTTTCAGCATCAGCGCCCAGTACATCAATCCATTCAGCGTCGTTGTTTACACTGCCAATACCCGTTACCGATTCCGGTAATATATGGTAATACCCTGCGCCAAGGTTGTATGCTGCACCGGCGTTTTCTGCAATTACGCTTACTAATATGCTGCTTTGGTTTTCTGGCAGTATTACATCATCAACCGTAAGCACTCGGTAAATAGTCCCGTTTATGGCATCGGTTTGTATTACCGTTCCTGCACTAATTAGTAAGCTAGGGCCAAGGTTTGCTGCACGCTTAAAACGCACTTTGCCTTGTGTGCGCTCTTCGCTTTTACGTGTTAGGTCGTGCTCCCACGCTTTGGCTTCAATAAAGTCGCTGTCGGTGGCTGTTTGCAAAAATAAGTTGGGGAGTATTTTTTCAATTAATACTTTGTTGACTATCCACGTTGCAGGCTTTGCCACAATGGCGCTAATCAATCGCCAAAAAGGTGAGTAAATAGAGTCATTCGCAATAATGCTACCTTGCTCTTCTACGTCTTGCTTAAATAGGGTTTTCCACCCGTCTTCTGTGGTAGGAATACCTGCATTTTCTACAATACGGGTAAAATTAATTGTTGGGGTTTCATCAGCCATTTACTGTGCCTCTACTAATAACGATGAAATTTCACCGAAGTCTATTGTTTGTGCGTACACCCACCACTGGCCTTTGTTTATTTCGTTTTGCTGAACTTGCACCGTGCCTGGCATAATGCGAACGTCATCTTCTACCAATAGTTTTATTTTTGTTTGTGTGTCGTTGGTTACGCTGGTTCCTCTATCACTCACTAATAAATTTGCAAGGCCGGTGTCTAAAATAGCGTGCACTATGTCTTGGGCTATAACGTCACGATCGGTTAAATACGTTGGGTTGCTACCGGCATCTAGCACCACGTCGCCATTTAATATTTGTAAGTCGCGATAAATACTCATGAGTGCATCTCAACAAAGTTCATGTAGTTGGTTTCGCCTTTGGCTGGGTACACGTTAACCGTGCCTACACTGGTCGACTTTTGTTGGTTTGCGTTGCTTATTTGCTGAGTAATACCGCCGCGCTCAACACGGCTTTTAACTGGCTCTATTGCGGCAATGCTAGGCATGTTTTCTGCTGAATCACTCTGCTTAGGCGCATCAATACCTAACGAGCCTTTTATACCCTCAAAACTAGTGTCTATTTCAATGCCTGCTAAATCAGCTAGCTGTTCAATAGCCCATAATATTGGCGCAAATAACACTTCAACGGCTTTCCATGCGTATTCAAGGCCCGTAAGCAAAACGCTTACCCAACTAATATCGGCAAAGCTTGCTTTTAAATCGTCCCAGTAATAAATCAAAGCACCAACTGCAAGAACCGCAGCGGCCACTGCAGCTACAATTAAGCCAATGGGGTTGGCGTACATCACAAGGTTTACTGCAAACATTACGGCTCTTAAAGCGCTTAACCCCGATGTAAGTGCAGCATTAATACCTGCCCATGCCATTGCACCCACTCCCCATGCAACCATAGCCATTTTGCCCGCGCCCATTATGAGCGTGAACAAACCACCTGCAGCAACAAGGCCAAGTAACGCAACAGCGCCATACCCAATGTATTTAGTAAGCATTGGAAATTCTTCAGTAAAGGCCACTACGCCTGTGCCCATGTCGGCAATTAAACCAACAAAGTCGTTAAATACGGGGAGTATTGCACTGCCCCATGCTGCACGAATAACAAACCAGCTTTGGCTTAGTCGCTCGCTTTGGTCGGTCATGCTCATTGCCATTTTTTCAGCTTGTTGCATGCCGTTTACGTTACCTAACGAATCAATTGATTTGCCAAGGCTATTAATGTCGTTCATTAGTAATTTTATAGTGCCTACGGCCTCGCTTGACCCGAATGCTTTTTTAAGTTCGTCGCCCTCGGCTACGTCTATGGTTTCGCCGTATTTGCCTTTAATTTGGTTTAGTATGTCAACCATTGGCAGCATAGCGCCTTGGCTGTCAGTAAAACTTAAATTAAGTGCATCTTGTGCTTTACCTACACCGGCTAAAAACGATTTATATTTTGTACCGGCTTCACTGCCCGACATAGTCGCTTGCAATGTACCGAGTATGGCCATTTGCTCGTTCATACCAATACCGGCGCTTGTTGCTTCAGCACCAATTGATGTGAACGCCGATGACATTTCAGCGCCTGTTGTTTTAAACGCTTGTACGGCGGTAGCCGTCATGCCTGTTAGCTGCTCTACCCACTCACTTTTACCCATAGCATTAGCTTGGTTTTTAAAAATACCATACATGGTACCCATGTAATTGGTAATAGTGCCTGCGTCGGCTTTGGTGGCTGCGGCTAATACGTTGCTCGACATGGTAAACGTAGATAGGTCGTTGTCGTTTAATCCAGCAATGGCGCTTTGTATGTCGTAGCTTGATTTAACAAATTCGGTAGACGATTTACCGTATTTAAGGGCAAATTCGTAAGAGGTATCACTAAGTTGTTTTAATGCCGATTCGCGCACACCTAGCGATTTAACTTCGCCTAATGCGCGGTCCATTTCAATGGCTGGCATTAATGCGTTTTGTAGTGCATAGCCACTGGCAGCAATACCCGCAACGCCCGACGCCATTTTCATGGTGCCGCGTTGGTAGTCGTTGGTTAACCCATTTAAGCTATTGCTTACTTTGGCAATAGGCTTTGTTATTTGGTCAATCATGCCAACGGTAAACATTAGCGGTTGCGGTAAACTCATTTACTTGCCCCCAAAGGCCTTGCACACAGCATTGGTTATTATGTTTTCTAGGTTTTCGCGCTGGTTTTTATACAACCAACCAGCGCGGGCTAGGTTTTGCTCGTCGTCTTGCTCATGTGGCAAAAAATGACGGCGTAAAATAAACAGTTGTTCAAGCTGATTCGAGTCGATTGAATCAATCAGCCCTTCTATTTTTTTACGGCAATTTCCAGCACTGGCGAAAACTCAGCTTTAAGCGTTGACGCAATTTGCAGCTCAGAACCTGGTGAGCTTTCAAGTACCTTTTTAAGTTCGGTTTTTTGTTTGTCGTCAATGGTGCGCATTACCATGTTGTGTGACGCTGCGGTCATTGAGCCACCGCGGGCAACAAGGTCTACAAAGTCGCTGTGATCTTGCACGGTCATGTTAAAAGTAAAATCAGTAGCGGCGATGGTTAATATAATTGTTTGTTTCATGGGTTAATCCTTAGATTTGGTTAATAGTCTTTCGAGTGTGTCAAATCCGTTTTGTAATTGGCGCTCCATGCGTTCGGTTAATTTGTCAAAATCGGTTTTAGTGGCGTAGGTTTCGGCCACATGGGTTTTATGATCGCTTAGCTCTTTGGCTGTATCTTTATTTGCTCTGCTCAGCGCCACAATAATGGGCACTAATACACTCAAAATTAACGCGGCTGTTGATATAGCAACCATTATCCACTGTGTCATTTTGCTACTCCTTGCCCTGACGTTTTTTGCATTAGATTCATTAATTTATCTTTATCGTTCGAACTTTTAGTAGCGCTTAACCAAAATGCAGCGGCGTTGGCCAGTAGCACAAATAAGTTACCCACTAAATACACGATTAGGTCACGGTTTCGCTCAATGTCGGGGCCATAAAACAACGCCCCCAATACCGCTGAAAACAAAACAAACAACAAGATTGTGAGCGTTGAGGGCATCCAATGATCTTTATTGTTAGTTCGTGCATTTTGGCGGTCGTTTAAATCTGCCTTGTATTCTTCAAGTGCGATTTTTTGTAGCTCAATATTAGCCTGGCGTATCTGTTCGCGTTCTTCGTGTGCCCACTGCTGTAACTTAAGCGCTGCATCAGGATTGTTTTTTAGCTCAGCGGCTACGGCTTCTGGTGTGTTATCTGTGCCTAAAGCACCTGCTATTTGGCTACCTATACTTACCGCTAAACCTACAGGCCCTGTTAATAATGGAGCTACTGCGCCAGCAATACCGCCTACTGTGTTTGCAATTTTTTGCCATTCCATAATTAGTGTCCCGCCTGTTTTAAGTAACTTGCTTCACGCCAGCGGCGCGTGGTGTATCGGTCGCCAAAATCAACGAGCTCTCTGATCATGGCTTGAGTATTTTGTGTTATGGCGTAGCGCCAAAAATTAGGGCAACGCTTGGCCAAATGGCCGTACTGAAAAGCAACCGATGCAATCACGGTTTGCATCGGTTCGCTTAGCTGTTCAAATTCAACCGTTGAGTGCTGGTTGTAAGTAGCAACTAGGTAATCGATTGATTGCTGCTTTACACATAAATCAATAATGGTTGCTTCGTTTTCGTTAATGCTAAGCGAGTTCTGCTTACAGGCTTTTAGTGCCTGTTCGCCTTTTAATAAGCAAAAACGCTTTAATTTGTTAGCGATAAATTCGGGCAATAAGTACTTAAGTGCCGCTTCATCGCATTGGCCAATATCAAAGCCGGTGGCAATAGTGACCCCCGAATTAGAATGTTTAGCATCGGGCACATAGCCGGATAGTTGTGGGCCACCTTCCAGTGCGGCGATAAACTTAAAATTCACTTTGATATTGTTCATTTTCTACTCGCTTAACGATTGGCACGGTACACAACGCTGCACACCGGGTACTGCTTTGCGTCGTGCTTTAGGTATTAGGTCGCCGCAATCAATGCAATCCGTTGCACTGATTTTATTGGCGTTGTTAAGTCCTTTTAGGCGCTGATCAATAAACTGCTGATCGGCGCGTTCCTGTGCAATGGTTAGGTGGTCTAGATCATCCATTTACTAACTACCTTATTGCACTATGTTTTCAATTTCGTCGGGGCGCAGGTACGGCACACCGTTAATTTTTACAAAGTCAGGGTCGGTTACATCAAACGGAATTTTAAACAGGCTGGCGCTGCCGCCTTTTTTGTCTATGTCTAAAATGTCGCTTAGCTTAATGCGGCAACCAAAGGCTTCTACTTTCATTTCGTCTTGGCTGGTTTTGGCGTAAAACATAATGTCGAACGGTTCCATACCACGCCACGAACCGGCGCTTTTTGCAGCATCCGATATAAGCGCAAAGTTACTCGCGTTAACCGACAATTCGCCGCTGGCCGATACATCGCCATCAACTGAGCCATCGGGTACGCCACTGGTTTGGCTTACAGCACTGTTGTCGGTAATCGCCAGTGATGCTGTGTCAACTTGGACCATAATGTCGCCCAAGTTCACGTTAAAATTCATTCCTGATAAACGCATGGTGAATGCTCCTAGTTGCTGCTTAAATCAAGCAAAATATTTACGGTAATTTCTTTTGGGCTGTTGTATGGGCGCAGCACCATGTAAATAACCACGCTTTTATTGCTGGTCCATTCAATGGTTATGTCGCCTTCAACCGGTGGCTGTATTTCACCAGGGAACTGCGTGCCTAAAATGGTGGTACTCTTGCTCATGGCGCGTAGTGGGCGCATAAAATACGCCTTGTTTAGTTCAATACTATTTGGTGTTGAGTTAAGGGCACGGTTGGCAATACGGCGAATGGCAAGCACACGTACTTCGCGGCTGGCTTTATGCACAGGGCGTAAATGTTCAAGGTATTGGTAATCGCCACCTGCAGCGTCTAGCGTTTGTGCATCGCTCCAATAAGTACCTTCAAAATCGCTATACCACTGCGGTACGCTCATGCGGTTATTTGCTAGTGTTTCTAGTGTAGCAAGTGATAGCGGGTCGCCGTTCGTATCAACCGGTGCATCGCCTAGACCAAGCACACTGCCTGTTGCTACGCGCATTGGGCTGTCGGCAATACTTACGCTGCGGTCACATAGTCGCCCTGCTAATACGCCTACGTTATTAGCATGTAACTGTGGTACGGGTACCACTAAGTGCGCGGCAATATCGGCTTGCAGTGCAATAGTCGCGGCTTCATATTGCGACCATGTTTGTGTGGCTTCATCAATACCTGGTACGGCTACCAATGCCGAAACAAAACGCCCTAATGTGGCGTGCAATGACGTTAGGTGATCGTGAATACCGGTTAAGCCACCGCTAGTTGTTTGCTCATCACATACAACAACCATTTCAAAACTTTGTACTTCGTTGGCTCGGTCAATGGCATCAGTAATGCTTTCACCTTCGGCCAGTGGGTAAACCGCTGCAGTCCAGTTTTGGCCTGCATTTAATTGCGCGGCTTTTACTATTTCAAGCAATGGGCTGTCTGCAAAGGTGTCGGCTAATACTGTTTGAGCGCCTACGCTAAACAATTGGCTTTCTTCGCTTGCGTTACCAGCACGGCCAACAAACAAAAAGTGTCGTTCAACACCTTGGATGTCGCCTTGCCCTAAATTCAGATTGTTAACTTGCACTTTACCTAGTGACATGGGTTTATCCTCGTTTATTGAGTTGGTTTAAAATTGTGGCTAGTTGCGCTTGCACGTTCGCGGTGGTATCGCCTAAAAATGGGCGCGCCTTTACAGGTATTTGCCAGCTTTTACGGCTTTTTTGGCCGCGTAATTCACTTAACACTAATGTGGCTTTGCCATGGGTTAAGCTCCCTGCAATTTCTTTTATTGTTGCGCGGCGATAGCCTTTACCTTTTGCTCTGCGTACTTTATAACCCTCGGCTGCCAATGCTTTTGCTTGGCTACGTGTACACGGTGCTTTGTAATCTGGCTTGCCATGAATACGGCTCATGCGTGTTGAGGTCATTTGCTCGCTGCCGCCTTCTTGGTGAAGTGCCGCAATACGCCCAGTAAGCCCGGCTTTATGTTTAAGCTCTAAGCGCTTACCGCCTTTTACGTAGGGCTCTAGTGTTTTACCCATGCGTGTAAGCATTTTGTTTTTTTTGCCATCAGTGCGACTTGCAAACTTATTACCCTCAACCGTGGTTTGTGTTTTTATCCGTTTGCGAGCGAGTTGGCGCCCATACCGTCCTAGTGTTTTAAGTACGCGAACACGTTTAGCGTTTGGCAATGCTAATAGCTGCAGTTGCTGCTTTGCACTGAGCGCTTGTTTACTATTTGGGGTGATCACTAAACTCATGATTGCCCCTTAATATCTACGTCCACATCTTCGGCCACACTAATTGGCGCTAGCGATACGTAATAACGCGCACCGTTAAATAAAACAGGGCCGTTTTCGGTGGGTATTAGCTCTATGTCGTCAATCAGTTGCACGTCAATTAATACGGTGGCGTTGTCTTTGCTCACAACATCAATGTCTATTTCGGGGTCGTCTAGGCCGTGTTCGTCACGTGGCCATTCGCTGTCGATTAAAAAGGCGCCCACCATCGCAAGTAAGTTGTAAGGGTTAACTTTGCGGTGCGGGAATTTTTCTATTGCGATTACGGCGGTGTGTTTCCATTTAGCAATGGCATAACCGTCTTGGCCTTTGTCTTCGCCGCTTATTATTAGTGTGCCGCGTTCTTGCCAGGCATCTATGTTGTTAGTATGAATAGCGCCTTTTAAACTTGAGTTTAAAAAGTCGGTTAGTTGCTGCAATTGGGTAATAGTTTGGCTCATAACGTATGCACTCCCGCGCGGCCAAGGCCAAGCAGTAAACGAATGCTACGATTAGATTGCGCTAATATTGCATCTTGCTGCTGTACATCATCGGCTTTGTTGTTGCCGGCCTCTTTTTGGTCAACTGCTGAAAAGTACCCCATTAAATCGCTATGCGAACGGGCATATACGGCGCCACGGTAAACGCTTTGCTGTGCGGTGTTAAAGTTAGGCACGCCATTTGTGTGGGTGAAAGCAACGTCTGTGTTGTCTTTCATAATGTATTTAAGTATTTGTTGTTGTACTTCTAATGCGCTGCGGTTTAATGAGTCGGCTATTACAGTTTCTTCGTAAAACTCAGGTATGCGGCGATGATCGCGAAACTCGCCAGTGCTTAGCGCTGGCCAGCCGCTTACAGCATCTATTTCAATGCTGTTTTGTGCTGTTGCTTCAAATCCAAATGACATACCGCATACCTTTCTCAATTAGGTTCAGTGCAGTTAGCGTCGACGCGGTTATTAACAGTCGCCTGTTAAACGCTCGGCTAGTGCACTGGAGGGTTGGGAGTAATGGCTATTACTGGGCGTTTAGCTCGGCAATGGCTCTTAATCTCATGGCTATTTTGTTTCGTACTGTTTTAACGCCTGCGTGTTTATGTAGCTCTGCGGCTTTAGCTAAGTAGCCATCGGCCTGTTGCAAGCGCTGTACGTCGCCGACATGCGATGGCGAAACATCGCCGTTTTTGCTACGCAGTAACGCAAGGCCTGCAAACTTGTAGTACTTAGCGGTAACTTGCTCAGGTAATTTCCAAGTGCTTGCAACGCAGCTAAACACTTGGCCAAAATACGGCTCAATGCTGTTGCCTTTTTCAGCTTGGGTGTCTGCCCAATCAAAAACAGTGTCGGCAATAAAACCAGGCCACTTGCGGCGTATGCTGTTAGCCATGGGCTGGTTAAGCTCAATGGCTCTAAAGCCAAACTCAAGGCCACGTCTGAGATTGCCAACGTCAAACAGCCACACAGTGCAATACGCGAAAATCGGGTTATCTTCATTTTGCTTTCCTTCTTTTGCTAAATAGTCATCAACTATGGGTAACCACTTTGGCAATAACACATCACGTTTGTGGGCTATTTTGTCGGCGCGGGTTACATAGCTTTTTAAGCGTTTTAAGTCGTCTTCTAATTCAATGAGCTGTAAGTGCAGGCTTGGGGCGTATTGCCCTGAGCCTGTTACGCTTACTTTTTCGAGCTGTTTTTTGGCTCGGTTTTTTTCTTTGAATTGGAGGAGTTTTGCGCCGCCGACGGCTTTTTTAGCTCTTCAACCGTATCGGCCAAGGCGCTATTAGCGGCGTTAATGTCGTCGGCTTGGTAAGCTAAATCACTAGCTGCATCGCTGGCTTTATCTGCGGCGCTTTCAATTTCGCCTGCAGCATTGCTTGCGCTGTCTATGCTGGTGTTAAGTTCGTCGGTTGCATCTTCAACGTTTGAAACATCAACCTGTTCTTTTTCGCTATCAACATGCAGAGTTGGCAGATCATCTTCACAAAAAAACTTAATATTTTGGTCAACGTATTCTTGCGCTGTTTCAATCGCTTTTGATTCGTCGCAACCTAACAACTGCGCGAGTAATTTAAGCGCGGTGTTTTGTGGGGTAATGGTGATTTGCGCATTACCCGTTGTTGCTTTGGTTTCGCCTTTAGCTTTTGAAGCAAGTCGGCGTTTTTTAAAATTAGCAATGGCACTCATAGCACTTACCTTTTAATAATTGGATAACAGCTAGGCGGTTAGGCCTAGCAATTAATGATTAAGCTGGGTTAGGGCCAATGTTCATGGCGCTTTCGTCAACGGCTGCGTACGCTTCAAACTCTTCGAGTGCGTAGCCTTCGTTACGCCAGTAAGAGTTTTCGTATTGCTTGCGGTCTTCTTCGTCTTTTGCTTTGCGGTGCGCTGTGCCTTTTTGCGTGTAAATATGCAAGTTGCTTAAAATGGTTACTGCAATGCGTTTACCTGGGAAGAACGGCGGCGTATATGCACGCATACCACCAATGTTTTTATCCATTTGCTGTGCGGCTACTTTTTCGCTTGGCTTGTCGGCTTGGTTCATCATATGCGTTTGCGCAGTGGCCGTAAGGTCGTTACCAACCAATACAACTAGGCGTGGGTCGTTACGTAATGATGGGTGAATAAGCGTATTTTTAAGCTCGGTAACAATAGCGTCTAACGTTTTGTAATCGCCTGCGCCATCTGGGTCAAAGTAAATAGGATCAGTCATGATTTGATCAGCCGCTTTTTCTTTAACGATTTGATGCCAGCCTTTGTTTACGTCTTCACCATTTGGGTTGGCAATTGGGTCTGATGTTGCGGCAGCTGATACACCATTAAAGCCAACGCGCAGCATGTCGAGTGCAAAACGTAGCGTGGCGTTTTGGTTAATGAGTTTCATAAACTCGTTTAAGTTACCGGCATTGGCCCATGTAGATAACAGCGCCCATGTTGTTGCTGAGCACGAATCGGTTTCGGTTAATTCATAACCATGACCATCAACACCTTGCTCAGATGTAAAACGACCACCGGCTTTACGGCCTGTTGCAATGCCGTAATTGCCTACTTTTACAACTTGACCTTTAATTTGGTCTACTTGCATGGTGGTGATCATGCGTAAAAATTCGACCGACTCTAAAAGCGCGGCGCGCAGTTTTGTTTCCATTGGGTCTGAAATGGCAAACTTGTGTGATGCGTCTTCTACACCAAATGATTTTGCTACTTGCACCGAGTATGTTTTTAAAAACCCAGCGGCTGTTTGATTTAAGTGCATGCGTTATCTCGCTCTGTTATGCATTAATAAAAGTAAACGTGGTTAAGCGTTTGGTTAAACCAGGTCTACGGTTTCGCCGCCTACTGGGTCTGGCTCTTGGCCGCCTTGCTCTTGGCTAAGGGCATTAAATTTGTTTTCGATGCCGTCTACCTTTTTACTAAAGCCGTCCATTTTTTCCATTAACTGGCTAAATTGCTCAGCGGTTACGCCTGCTGCGGGTGTATCACCACCTTCTGGCTCATCTTCTGGCTCTTCAACTGGCAGGGTTTCTTCGCCTTCAGGCTTGCTGAATTTAGTTTCAAGGTCAGTCACCTTGGCTTCTATTCCTTCAAACTTGCCCATTAGGGCGTCAAACTGTTCTTGTTTCATGGTGTCTTCCTCGGTGATTTCATCTTGCTGATCGGCTGGCTGCTGATCACTAGAAAATAAGCTAAATATTTGCGCCATTAAGCTTTGCGCTTTGGCGTGTTTGCTATTTTGGGCAGTTGGTTCGCTATTGGTGGTAATAAAGTCACTGTGTTGTAGCGTTTCGAGTTGGCTATATTCGTGATCAGCTTCATTATCACCAATAGAGAATTTTAAGCGGCTGGTGCCAGAACTGGCTGGCGAGTCGGTAACGGCAAGGCCTTGTAAATAACAACGCCCTTCGCTTTTGTAATCGGGGTTAGGCTCAATCGACATAAACAGCTTTTGGCCGTCTTTATTGGCAGCAAGCAGGTAGTCGTTAGCGGTAATTTTTACAAACAGGCGTAATTTACCACCTTGTTTAGCGGCTTTTACTTCGTCAACAGTGCCCCAGTTTTTACCTTCGCTTGGGCCCCAACTTGAACGAAAATGCTCAGGCCAAATAAGCGCGGTGTATTCATCAACCGAATAAGATGCAGCCATTTGAGTGATCCACTCTTTTGAAATGGTTCGCCCGTCTACTGTTGCACCTTCTGTTGCTGCAATTACCCAACCTGATTGCTTTGCCATTACTTGCTTACCGCGTTACTTAATATTTAAACGCAGCATAGCCATAAAAAAAGGCTGAATACATTGGTTAGCTTTTTGGTAATTCCTAGATTGAGGTTTTAGGAAACATGAGGTTTTTTATGCGGTTATAAGCTTATTGTAAACCAATACACTGTGCTCAGTTATCAATTATATGAGCACTTATATTAAGCAATGGCTTATTCATCTGAAATACGCGAAGCAGCAAAACGGCTTTATTTGCGCCACCATACCCCCGACGAAATACGCGCGGAACTGGGGCTACCAAATAACCGTGTTATTTACTATTGGGCCGATAAATACAATTGGCGCGATATGCTGCGCGAGGAAGACGTAGACGAAGCTATTGCGCGGCGCATTTTAATACTTACCGATGTAAGCGATAAAACAGGCAACCAAATAAAAGAGCTCGACATGCTAATAGAAAAGCATGTGAAGCTTAAAAAGCAACGCGCCCAGCAAGAAAAAGCAGCGCAGGCAGAGCAACCCCACGGCACAAACCAACCCAGTAATAAAAACAATAATCGCGGTGGTACCGACAGCAAAAAAAGCAAAGGCCGTAAGCGTAAAAATGATGTTAGTCATTTAACCGCTGAGGATTTTGGCACCTGGTACGACTCGTTATTTGGGTACCAAAAAACGATGCACGAAAATTTGCATCAGCGTATTCGTAATATTTTAAAAAGCCGCCAAATTGGGGCAACGTATTATTTTGCAGGTGAAGCGTTTAAAGATGCGGTATTAAGTGGCGACCCGCAAATATTCCTCTCAGCTAGTCGTGCACAGGCTGAAGTATTTCGCAGTTATATTATTGCCATTGCGCAAGAATTTTTTGAAATAGAGCTAACCGGAAACCCCATTACATTGCACACCGCCCATGGCGATGCCGAACTACGGTTTTTAAGTACCAATAGCAAAACCGCGCAAAGTTACCACGGCCATGTTTATGTAGATGAATACTTTTGGATTGGTAAGTTTAACGAGCTAAACAAATTAGCCAGTGCCATGGCCACACACAAAAAGTGGCGTAAAACGTATTTTTCGACCCCATCGACTAAAGCGCACCCTGCTTATACATTTTGGACGGGTGATCACTGGCGACAAGGCCGCGCTGAACGCGAAGAAATTGAGTTCCCTACCTTTGTAGAATTACGCGATAACGGCAGGCTGTGCCCCGATAAACAATGGCGCTTTGTAGTTACCATTGAAGATGCACTTCGCGGTGGCTGTGAGTTGTTCGACATTGACGAGCTGCGCGACGAATACAACGCTGATGATTTTAATAACCTGTTCATGTGCATTTTTGTGGACGATGCCGACAGTATATTTAAATTCAGCGACCTTGAAAAAGCCATGGTGGATGCCACCCGCTGGCAAGATCACAAACCCAATGCCGCACAACCATTTGGTAACCGTGAGGTATGGCTGGGTTACGACCCATCACGCACCCGCGATAACGCCGCTTTAGTGGTGGTTGCCCCACCTGAAAAAGCCGGTGAAAAATTTAGAATACTTGAAAAACACTATTGGCGCGGTATGAACTTTGCGCACCATGTGAGTGAAATTCAAAAAATTTATGCCAAATACCGCGTTACTTATATTGGTGTAGATACCACGGGCATTGGTGCGGGAGTGTTTGACTCAATAAGCACGCTGTACCCACGTGAAGCCACCGCCATACATTACAGCGTAGGCAGTAAAACCCGCTTAGTACTTAAAATGATAGACCTGATTGAAGGTGGCCGACTTGAATGGGATGCATCCCATAAAGATATTGCTATGAGCTGCCTTTCAATACGCCGCACCAGTACCGACTCGGGCGGCGCCATAACCTTTAAAGCCAGCCGCGATAACACCATAGGCCATGCAGACGTATTTTTTGCTATTAGCCACGCTGTTATTAACGAACCCCTTAACCATGCACATAAGAGAAAATCACGATGGACCATGCAGAATTAGACCAAAACGCTGAGCAGTTAACCCAGCAACCAGACGATCAGCAAGGTAAGCAAAATGCGCCCGTTGTGTTTGGCTTACCTGAGCAAGTAATGCCCGACATGTGGCTAACCGATTACGACTCGCTATTTTATAACGATACCGACCAGTATTGGGAACCGCCAGTAGACCGCCATCTATTAGCCAACCTTACACGCCGTAATGCCCAGCACGGCGGCATTGTACAAAGCCGTGCAAACATGGCCGCGAGCCGTTTTATTAGTGGTGGTATGAGTGCGCAGCAAGTACAAGCGGGCTTTTTAAACCTGGTGCAATTTGGTGATGTGGCACTACTTAAAATACGTAATGGCTTTGGGCAAATTGTAAGGTTGTTTCCGCTGCCTAGTTACCGTACTCGTGTTGGGGGTAATGGTGGCGCTGTGGTGCTTGAGCGAAATAGCCAAGTTAAAAAATATAAAAAGCGCGACATTATTTGGGTTCGCCAGTATGACCCCGTGCAGCAAGTGTATGGTTTGGCCGATTACTTAGGCGGTTTACAGGCTACGTTATTAAACGAAGATGCGACTTTATTCCGCCGTAAATACTTTTTAAACGGCGCGCACATGGGTTTTATTATGTACGCGACTGATCCTAACTTAGACCCAGACATTGAAGACGACATAAAAGAAAAAATTCAAGACAGTAAAGGCGTGGGTAACTTCCGCTCGTTATTTGTAAACATACCCAATGGTAAAGAAAAAGGCTTACAAATAATCCCTGTAGGTAATTTTGAAAGTAAAGACGAGTTTATGAACGTTAAAAACGTATCGGCGCAAGACATACTTAACGCTCACCGTTTCCCACCAGGCTTAGCGGGTATTATTCCGGCAAACAATGCAGGCCTAGGCGACCCGACTAAATACGACGCCATGTATTTTAAAAACGAGACTAAACCGTTAATTAAATTAATGAGCGATGAAGTAGCAAGGGATCCTGAAATTGGCAGTAAGTTGCAGCTAAATTTTGATTTAGAGCCGAGTGCTTAGAGCTAGCTCAGTGTTTAATTTCAATCATGTTGGAAAAGCTAACTAATTAGCTTTTCCTAATTTTTTATAAAGATAAATCTAAGGGTATAAGTTTATTATTTTTATAAAGTTTGAACTCAGTAAATCCAAACTTTTGAGCTTCTTCAGTAAAATCTCTCTTAGAATCCCTTTTAGTACCGCGCCCACCTCTAACAACTGAGAAGTCATGGTGCTTACCTGTAATTACCTCAGCAACGTAAGACAGCACATCTTCTGTGTAGGTAATATCGAATGTATCCGGCATCTTTTCTAAATTTATTAGAGTTGAACCCTGAACTCCAAAGCATACATATTTAGCTTCGTACATAACTGATCCTTATATATTTGATACATGACGATAAATAACTTCTTCACCCATAGCAATAAATAGTTTTAATGATTTTAGTACATAGCTAAATGCTTATTTGTTATGAACAAAATCACTGTATATAATAACAGTGTATTTTATTAACGATTGGTGGTTATTATGGCGCGGGTTACTTGTCCAAATTGCGAAGCTAAAGCAACAATTACTTCACGCGAAAAGCAAAGCGCCCATGTAGTTAATTTATATTGCTCGTGTACTAACACCAAAGAGTGCGGTGCTACGTTCCGTATTACTCAATCGTTTGATCACTTCTTAAATCCTCCTTGTAAAACCACTGCACAATTAGCTGCATCCCTTATTAAAAACCTACCGCGTGAAGAGCAATTAGAACTTATTGGCCTTTAGTCCTTACTTTATTTAAGGCATGAAAAAACCCACAAATGTGGGTTTACAAATTCATATACCTGATCGATAAATATATAAAAGTGTCGAAATAATAGATACACCATACGTATAAGGGATAAAAATATTAAAAAACTTTTCTAATTTATGATTTGCAGCCCTTTTTGAGACCTCATTCATTAGTAAGTCAATCGATTCCTCGATTTTTTCTATCTCAGATTTAAAGTTTCTCGTTATTAACTCTTTGTCATGGTTTATGTTGTGAACTAATTGAATTTCTTTTTGAAGGGCACCTATTGATTTGTTGATTTCTCTCTCTAAGCTAAATATTTTAGTACCCCAATCTAACCCATTTTTAGCAGAATTAGCAAAATCTGATATATTTACACTTAGTTCTGCTTTAGCTTGGCCGCATAATCCTTCAAAATTTTGGTTTACAGCATTTTCTACTTGCTTCAAAATTTCCTGCTGTCGACTATAACACTCTAAATCAGCACGAATCTCGCTGGCCTCAGTTAATTCAATATCTCGTACTATTTCTAAAAATGCCTTATGATATTTTGCAAATATTTCTTCGTATTGAGCGGGCTGTACTGGGACGTAATCCTTCAAATTTGGCAATCTAATTACTTGGCTTTTTATGCTATCTTTGTCAAAACTTTCAAATGAAAACGCTTTAATATCTTCTTTTACTCTAAATATAAAATGCACCAGAGTATATGCTATAGAAAAAAACATAAATACTAGTACATTATTTATTGGGATTGAAACATCTTCACTAAATTTCATCCCAAAAATACTGGTTAAACTTTTACCTTTTAAATAAATAAAGATTAAGCATATTGTAGAAAAATACATTATTTGTGAGCGAACCTTCGCCGTTTCATCACTAATTAGTTTATGTTTTTCCGTCATTATATAATAATGATTTTCTTGACTTTTATCCATCTAACGGCTTCCTTGTTTAATTTACCTAGATAAATCATATAGATTATTTATTTTTTATTCTATAGATAACTCAAGCCATTAAATCTAGGGCCCACCAATCGTTATCGCTGATTGCTGATGCGCTGCCTTGTTTTACTAAAGTAACTAAGTCCCAATCACCAATAGTGACTAAGCCTTTTTGTGAGTGGGTATTATTTGGTGTGTTGCGCCCGTCAAGCTGCGCGTATTTATAAGCAAGCTCTACATACTCGCGGGCTTGTTGCCAATGGGCTTCAGTTATGTGCCAACTACCTGCTTTTTGTGAATATGTTTTAGCCAATGACTCAATAGCTAAACGCTGATCATGCTTTATTTGCTCATCAACATTTAAAACTTGAAGTTGGCCGTCTCGTATTAGATATATTTGGCCGTTTCGGCTGATCCTTTTTCCGCTATTTAGATCCTTTATTACTTCATCAACGTCATTTTTTGAGGTACCCATCATATCGAGTAACAACTCAGCCCTAGACCCTGCGGCTATAGGCGTACAGTTATTACCACTAGTCCAAGATAGGTCGGCTGCGCCGACGTTGGTGCTATCCTTAGCTGCGAGTTTTTCTGCTGTACCCTTGAGTTGTCTGGTCCATTCTACTAGGCGAGTTTTAAGGCTTGTTTGGGTAATTACGTTATGTACGTTTTCAAGTGTGCGTTTAAGCACCGCTTTATAATCGGTGTTCGTAAGTACGCCTTTTATGCGGCGCACTACTTCGGCATAGTCGTTACCTTGTTGGGTAACTTCATACATTGATTTGAAGTTAGCCGCACGGCCTATACACATACCGCCTTGAAGTTTTACGTAGTCTTTCCAGTTAGCGGTATCTGCAGCGTGGCGAATAGGCTCTATAGTTTCATCATTAATCGCGCTACGCATACGGCGTAATTCACGATACACGGTAACGCTTGGCGAACCCTGAAATTGAAACTGGCGAATGTTCCATGTGCTAGCCCAGGCTAAAACGGGGTTGGCTTGCTCTTGTAGGTTTTCACCTGTTTCGGCATCTTCATGGTCGCTTAATTGGTAGCCATCAATATTTTTACTGATGTATTTAGCAATGTAGCTGGCAGCACTGCCCTTGCTTTTATCCATTTTTATGGCGTCAAAGCGGGGGCTAAAAGTACGATAAAATTTACTAGGCGCTTTGGCTTTTTTACCTTGGCTTTTTTTAAGGCCCCACTCGCGACGCTTTTGTTTGTAAGTTTTAAAAAGCTCACTTTTTTTAGTGCCTGCACGGTAGCTTACGCATTTTTCGACGGTTTTAATGTGCGTGCCGTGGGTGTTTATATCTACCCATTCATTTGCTACTTTTGCGCGGGTTTGCACAGGGCCGTAATAATCGTAAAGCTCTGCTTTGTCTTCTTGAATAAAGTACCAACGCAAAATAGCGTTCACTTCTTGTAGTTTATTTTTAGGCATAAACAACATCATGTGCCAATGCGGGCAACCGTCGGCATGTGGCTCAACTACGCGCACACCAAAGTATTTAAGGCCACGGCGGTTTAACTTAGAACGGGCACGCGCCCATGTTTGGGTTAGGTAATTTTGTGCATCTTTTGGCGTTTCGCCATTCCATTTACTTGAGTTTGCATGAAAACGTGACGGGCACGTAATTGTGTAAAACACACCCACATAGCCCATTTCGTCGGCTAGCTCTTCGGTTTCGCGTATGCGTAGCATTAACTCGTTACGGCGGTTGGCAGGATTTGCCATACCGCTTTTTACTGCTTCTATTAAACTTATTACGTCGCCGTCGCTGCTTTGCAGTTCCATCATTTCTAGGAACTGGCGGCCACTGGCTTGGGCAAAGTTAAATTCACGCTGTGCTTGTTTGGACGAGTAAGGGCTAATGCCACGGCGTTTAAACTTTTTGCTTTTTTTATCGTGGTATAAATCTTTGCCTACTTGGCCTGTGGCAATTTCGAGTAACTCTAAAAACTGGCGGCGAATAGTTTTTAATTGGCGAGCCCACCACCTATCACACTGCATTTTTAGCAGTGCAATTTCGTAACACTCGGTTGGCAGGTTGTCATCGCGCATGGCGTAAAATGGTACATTAGCGCCTACAGCTTTGGCATGAGTTGCTATTGCATCGTAGGTTAACGATATTATTTTTTCGTACGGTAGGTGTTGGTTTTCTTCGCTTACATCAAGCGTTATTTGCACGCACTCCATAGCGAGTGTGCCTGCGTGTTTTTTGGTTTTTTCAATACTACTTAAAATATGCCATGGCAATGGCATATTTTGAGTAATACTAAACAGTACGCCAAAGCGCGGCTTTAAACGGGCAATGGTACGGCGTAACCATGTATTAGCACGGTATTGGCTACCCGCTTTTTTTTGGTTGTAGCGGTCTATGTATTTACGGGCCATACGACTTTGTAAAGGGACTGGCACATTTTGCAGGCCACGCGCTAAAAAGTTGCGGTCGTCAATATCGCTAATAGATGAAATTAAACCCTTAGCTATACTAGATAGTCTAAGGGCTTGTAGGTCTATCGCTTGCGGATTAGCCACCGTTTAAAGCTCTACTTCCATTGGTTCGCCGCCAGTTTGTACTGCATTTAATGCAATGCTCATTAGGCTGTATGCTCGTTCAAAATTAACGTCGTCGTCAGCAATCATTTTTACGATTGGCAGTAAATCGGTGAGCGTGTCTTCGCATTGTATTAGCATGTGTACGGTGCTGCGTTTGTTTAAAAGGCGGATTGTAAAATTGGCTTGCTCAATAGCGTGTTCAACAATATTGAGTATTAACTGTTTTTTAGACGGATCTTGGTCTTTGATAGAGTTCATTTTAGTAGTCCTTTGGGTTTAAAACGGGATGTCGTTTAATTCGTTGGGTAGGTGTATTTGATGAAAAACTTCTACATTTTTTACGTTGTGATGATCTTGAATCATGTATTCCTTATATGAATAGCTAAACCAAGCATCTGCACGCTCAGCCTCTTCTATTGTTTGCGAGTTAATGCAATCAAACCGCGCTGATATTTCAGGCGCATATTTTTCAAGCACTTCTTCTGCCAACTGACGCGTAACAGAAAGCATATTTCTAATGCTCGGTGATTTTTCACAATCAATTAAATGCCTAAGAGCTGCCTTTGCTTTTGGGTGTAGTTTCATTTTCAGCAGTTCCCAGCGTTAAATTACGAAAAGCTCAGGAGCTAGCTCGTATCCTTTGCAAAATACAAAGTGGGCGTATTCGGTTGAATCTGTTTTACTTGGCTTTTGTGGGTCAAAGCCTGGGCGTTTGCTATGCACATAAACCGCAGCTAATGGCAGCTTTTGCCACATAGGTTTGCGCTTTTGGCTACCTAACCAATTAAGGCGTTGCAGCATGATCACTAAACCGCCATTAGGAACCATTTCAAGCGCATGTTCTGTAAATTCTTGCGCTACGTTAAAAGGTGGGTTAGTGATAATAATTTGATAAGCAGGCGTATAAGTCGGGTCAATACTTAAAAAGTCACGGCCTTTAAATTTTGCGCGTGAATCTTGGCGAATATCCCAGCTATCAACTGTAAAACCGTGCTTTTCTAATACGGTTGGGTAACTCATCGGGTATTGTTCACAGCCGCCTGCGCTTGGGTCTAACATTAACGGGTATGCTTGTTCGTCAAAATTAAAGCGGCAGTTTTCGCTAAACGCTGCTAAAAAATCTTCAATTAACCAATGCGGTGTTACGTAGTAGTCATCTGCATTGCGCTGGGTTCCGCGATTAGTTGAGCTCATGATCAATCCTTAGTGCGAACTAACAGTTAGGTGGGAATAGCTGGTTTTTGCAGACTCAGCAGGCGCATTTTGCAAAAACTTAGCCGGTGCCATGGCGTTGGCATCAACAAATGCTTTAACCAGTTCTTGTAACTGCAAAATAGCTTTGTGAATTTTAAGACGGGTATCGGCGTTAAAATTGGCAAAGCCTTTTTCAAGGTCATGACGTTTTAGGCCTGCAGCAAAACACACTATTGTTCGCTCTTGCTCGCTTAACACTTTGGTGTATACGTACTCTGGTGTGTGGCGTTCGCTACCCATTAGCGCTTTTATTTCAGCTAAGCCTTTTGGTATGTGGCGCCCTTCTACAGCTTTTAATGGCGCTGGTTTTACGTTATTGATGTGTTTAACTAATGCATTTGCCATGGTTATACTCCTTGTGCTTGTTGCTGCGGTTTAGATAAAGCTTGCGCTTTTAACCAGTACACGGCTTTTTGTATGGTTTGGTTTTCGTTGCCGTGGCAGTAAATAGGTAATGGCAACTCGCCAACAAAGGCTTGTAAGCACGGTTCAAATTCAACTGATTTACAATTAACGGCTTCTTTAGTGCTTATTTGGCACTTAAGTAAATACTCAGCCTTAGTAGCTAAGTTAGGTAATGCGTTATACGTGTTTTGGTCAAATACTTGATATGTGCTCATTGTTTGCTCCTAGTTATTAACGCTTTGCCATTCTTTTTGGGCTGCGTCGTAACGGGCCTGTAAATACGCACCTAGGTCGTTTACGTTTACCATTGTGGGTGCACGTTCTGAGTCGCGAATTTTAAATGTGGGTATAGGTAACTGTGCTGCCTTTGCTTTTTGTTCGGCTGTTTTAAACTTAAGGCCTAAATATTCCTCACAAATGTCTTTAAGCGGCACCGCTGGGGTGTTGTATATCGCTAAAAGTGCAAAGGTCATGTTCATGCGGCTGCGCCTTCACCTAATTTTTGTGCTTTAATTTGCTCGCCATATTCAGCAAAAAAATGATTACTGTTCATTGAGCGCCATAAGTTTATGTCTGACTCAAGCCAAACAGCACTGCGGTGCGACACACGATGTGACTTAGGGAACATGCCTTTATTCATTAGGTGGTACATATGCGAGAGTGAAATACCGCACATTTCTAGCACTTGCTTACGCTTTAAGAACTTTTCATCTGGGCCAACTACTTCACCCTGTAAGTTTTTTCTGTATTTTTCAGCATCCATAATTAGCCTCTATCTTTATTTGTTTGGTTCCTAAACTGACTATAATTGTGCTAATCTTCGTTGTTAGGGTATTTAATTAAACCCAAACACTAAAGAAGAACACTAAAAGAATCATTTGGTACACTATTGTATCCGAGCTAAATACTAGGATCTTATAAGAACTATGTCAAACACTATTGGGCTTAAAATTAAAACTATTCGTGAATCACTTCACCTGAGCCAAGCTAAATTCTGTGAATTACTTGATATAGGGCTTAGCGGATACAAAAAATATGAGGCTGGAATTTCTGAGCCTGGTGCTGGTAATTTAGAAAAAATTGCTAAGCATCCAAAAACAAAAATGTATTTTATGTGGTTATTTACTGGTGAAACTAACCCTGCTGCTGGGCAAATTGCGCCAGGTGACTCTATGAGTGACCTGGGTTTATTAAATGAAGAAGAGTTTGAAAAGCAATTTATTGATACTTCAATTAAATCGCTAATGATGTTCTTTCATCTTGATTGGTTTAGGGTAAACCCAGATAAAAAGATTGATATTAACGACTGCGGTAAATTGTTGCTAAAAGACTTAAAGCCTGTGATTGACGCCCGCGCAAGCAAACCCGCCAATAGCCAAAAAACAGCATAAGAAGATTTACATGGACGAAAAATTCGATTGGAAAGTTTATGCCCCCTATTTTTTAGGGGTTTCTTTTGCGCTTTTACTTTTATTTGTGTGGTACCTAAGTGCTCTTGCTGTTGAAGAATCTATAGTACCAGTATCTATTAGACTACTTTTTACTGGCCTATTTGGTCTTTTCACTGCTTTAGTTGCTGCTGCCCTTGGTTACTTATTTAACAGCCGTCTCAATGATAAAAAAGCAGAGCAAGACCGACAGCTAGATGCAGAAAAAAAAGAAAAAAAACTGATAATAGCTTTACAGTCAAATATCTTTCTATTAAGCGCCAAGTTGCATCAATTAAGAACTTTTTATAATGATAAAATGGGCAGATTTGAAAGCCAACCCGAAGACCAAAGAGCCCATTTGCTACCATCATTTTTGCCTAATGTAGAAATTGAGCCATTTAATTTAATAAGTTTAATACCTCTTCAAAGAGAATTAGGCGGGGATTTATTAAATTTATCTATCTTTGATGAACGATACTTACTTTCACTGCAGCATTTGAATGATAGGTCTAAGTTACATTATGAAGAAATACAGCCAATATATGAACAATGGTCTAACAAAAATAAATCCGCAAAACTACACGATTTTTACTCTATTTACTTCCCAAAAGCCCATAAAAAATTACATATGGAACTAATTAACGCAACAAATAATTGCTATGAAATCCTCCAAATAACTATTGATAGTTTTGAGAGGATGCAAAGTAAGTTATTAATTCTTGCACATGAGACTTATCCAAAAGAAGATTTTTTTGATTTAACACAATTTAATAAAAACCCCTGAACCATCGATTTATGGTAACAGATTATAGACAAGCCCGTATTTAGCGGGCTTTTTAGTGGTTATATTTTACAGGTAATTAAGAGCCGATACTCAAAACGGCAGCAATGGCCAACAAAATAATACCAAATACGACTGCGGACTTTTGAGTTATGTCTTTATATATTTTGCCTTTTGATTCAGCCTTTTCTCTGTTTGTGTTATTTATTTTTGTTAAGCACTGGCGGGAAGAAAAGCCCAGCGGCAAACATACAAATTACGCCTGATATACGATCGCCTAAATCAAAATACATTATTACCGATATAAGTGATAATCCCCCTAGTACCCACGCTCCAACCTTGATCATATTTATTCCTTTTATTTTCCATGATATGTATAGGTATATACATTAATTTATCGTTCATGTTTTAACAAGGCGCGACTTTTTAATGGGCATTAAAAAACCCGCTCTAGCGGGTTATTTAACAAGTTTGAATACTGGCCGTTCTTGTGGGGATGGTAAGTCGGTAGGCTTTTTAAGTGCTTGGTTTCTAAAAATAGTGGCGCGTTTGTGTACCACATTCATTGATTCTATTTTATCCCAGTTATCTGGGCGCTCTATTGTGGCGCCTAAATCCATAACTATTGAATACGCTACACCGTAATCGTCCTGGTGGGCTGCTGTTCCCTCTGGCATGTAGTGTTTAATTTTATGTTTAAGCGCGGTTTCTATGCCTGTTGTGTTTTGGCCGCGTACTATAGCAACGCCAGTTATACATAACGCCATGGTTAAACAGATAAACATTACTATAAGTAACGGCATTTAAATTCCCTCTTTGGTAAGTAGGCCAGTAAATTTTTTAGCTGGGTATATAGCAACAACGCCTAACGATAATAAGTTGAGCGCCATAACGCTAAAGCTGTAAGCGGGTGACAGTATGCTGCTATCTAGCAGGCCACGCATGATAAATTGTATTAGCTGCACAACCGATTGAGCTAATGCAAGGTATAAACAAAGCCGCGCAGTTGTTGAGAACGTGCAACCTCTAATGTTATGCATAAAGAATAACGCCATAACAAATGCCATTGAGCAACTAAACATGGTGAAGTAAAAAAACTGCCTAAGTGCTAGCTTGCTCATTTCTATTGTAATTATGTATTGAGCTAAGTTTGAACTTACAAAGTGAAATACCATTACTGTAAGTGCAGCAATAAAGCATGAATGCATTGTGTGATCATCAATTGATTTTAAATTACTTTTACCACCAAAAAATAACGCTAAGCGGTGCTTGTTAAGCGTTACTAGTAAATAAAGAATAATAAGTACTTCTAGCGCTCTTATTGTCCAGTCTGTAGCAGTTATAAAATCAATCATGTGTTTTCCTTGGTGGTGTAATTAACCAGCAATAATGCTGGTTAATAATTTTTTCTGGCTTAGTTTAATTTTGGTGGCTCTACCCCACCGCCACCGCCGCCATTGTCTTGAGTATCTTCACCACCACTTACCTGCGCTGATAAAAGTACTGATTTTCCGTTTACGTGTTGCTTGTTCATAACTTAATCCTTTTTTGTTAAAAGAGCTCTGTTTGGGAGTCAATTTCATTGTAATGATAAATTTTATAATAGCAACTCAACATACTGTATATAAAAACAGTTGAAACTTCCGAACAACCTGATTTTTAACAATTTAATACTCGACATTTTCACCTTTTTTCAATACCAAAAACACCTGTTTTTTACTCATTTTTTTAACTTGTATGTTACTTATTTTAGAGGTAGCAATACGTTACAACTTTTGTTAAATACACATAGTTTTGTCTTTCTTCATCCGAACACTTTTTTAAACTGGCTAAAATAGGGCTAAAATAGGGCTAAAATTAATTTAAATTATTTTTTATTAAGGGGTTTATTTGGTGATTATTTCTAATGTAGATGTGGGGCCTGGCATAAAGGAGTTAGAAAAAAGTTTAGATAGTAGCTTTTTAAGTGATTCAACTTTTGTTGGCCGTGCCAGTGGCAGGAGCATGGAAGGTGTAGGAATATTTGATGGCGACATTCTTATAATAGAACGCGCAGCCACAATAAAACACGGTGATGTAATTGTTGCAGTTTTGAACGGGCTTTTTGTTTGCAAAATAGCTGATTTGAAAAACAACCAGTTACTATCCGCGAACCCTGATCACCCGCCAATTAAAGTAACAGAGCATGATGAATATAACGTTGAAGGTGTTGTTGGCCAGTCGATAAGAATGCATAGAACGAGTAATTTATTGGGGTAGGTTTATTAAATATAAAAACCCGCTAAGTACGGGCTTCTTTATATTAAAGGCCTTTTTTAATTTCGCCTTTTACATAGTATTTAAATGCTGTTCTCTGCATATTTTCCCACGTATCAAACTCTGTATTTTTACCTATGTAACTATCCCATTCATCATCAGGTATTGCTTTAAAGTCTTCTGCTGTTTCAACAGTGAAAGAGCTACTATTCAATAGTTCCTCAAAATTTTTATATTTAGAATGGTTAGATATGAAAGTGTCATTCATTAACTCATCTAGTGCTATAGATTTTTTATTACCTAACTCTTCTAAATTTTTAGATAGTTTTTTCAATCCACTGAAATCTTTTTTTATCGTCATTATTAATAGTCCCTTTAAATTTAAGTAAAAACATAGTTTAGTTCGGAAAGTAGTTTGAGCAAATTTTACTTATAAAAAAGCCCGCTAGTTAGCGGGCTATTTTATTTAATTTTACTTTTTATATAATTCGCCAAGGCCATAAATAATTCACTTGCGGGTCCGGCAAGCGCTACATTTGGGTTATCTTCATTTTGTTGGCGGTTATGAAATGAGAACTTAACAATTGTCAGTAATAAAGTTAAGCCAGTGCCAAGTATAAATGCAACTAAGGTTATGATTGATCCTGAGTAAAGCATTTTATTACCCATACTTTCTACTACCTGTTTATCGCTAGTTTTAATTTTCTCGTCTGATTTTAAAGCTGGTTTATGATTTTTGGTTACCTTGGTTAATTCCACTTTTTCCAAAGGCTTATTACTTACCTCTACCATAGTAGTTCGATGCTCTAAAATACTATCTAATGATTTTTTAGAAAGGCAAAGCCCCGTAACTAAAAAGCAAACAGCTAGAGCTATGGCAACTGCAAAACAAAAGATTTTAAACCCCAAGTAAACTTGTTCTTCTATTACATTGAATTTTATTATCTTAGAGTTTTGCTCGCTGTTTATATTTACAGCTTGATTACTTACGCCACTATTTTTATCGCCGGCTATATCAAAGCCGTCATTTTTATTTTCGCCTGACATAAAAAAGCCCTTAAATTAAAGGGCTAGATTATATTAATAATTTGTTTGGCTCAACTTTATAAAGTTAAGTATCCTAAATTCTTCAGCCGATAATACATAGCAGCTTCTGATACTTGGAACATTTCAGCAAGCTGCTTAATATTACTGATACCTTTGACAAATAACATCGTTTTAATTGCATCAAGCGGCATTAGCAATTGTGCAGCAAAGTTGTTAGCTTCACGCTCTTGCCAAATTGATGAGTTCGAATTGAACGTATTAGAATCATCTCGAAAACATGGGTTTTGCGGATTAACATGATTGAGGACATGATGTCCAAGTTCATGCGCTAGAGTAAAGCGCTTGCGATTAGAACTTTCTGTACTATTGCAGTATATAACCCTTTGCCCTTGATTATTAATTTCAGCTAGGCCACTTAAACCTATGTAATCAGGATTGAAAGGGTTGATAGAGTCAACTTTAATGCTCAGTTTTCCTGCAATATCTTCGATATTTACAGGTAGACGCCAGTCCCAATTGGCATCAAGTATATTCTTGACTGCTGGCAATTCCATAATAAACCTCACGACAAAAACAGCCGTAATTGGCTGTTAACTAATAAATAAGACTACTGGTATTAAGAATAGTTGCATAAATAAGGTAAGCAACTTAAATGTTGTATAGTTAAGTAAACTTAATGTGTGTAAAGTAACTGAAGTTAAGTACCCAGTCAATTTATTATGATACAAACTGTGTTATATCGGGACCCCTTAAAACTAAAAAGGTGACCCTATAGTCACCCTTACATGCTAAGAACCCTTTAAATACCTACTTATCAGTCCAATCAAGCATGGGGGCAACTGAAAAGCGCCTGTTTAACGTAGGGTTATATGATGTGCGTTTTTGCAATGTAAAAGCCTCGGGGATTATAAGTAAATGCGCCCATAAAAAGGCGCTGTATTCTACACAAAAGCCTAATTAGCATCAATGTTAGCTGTATATTTGTAAACCAAAATAATGCGCAATACCATTGAGTATATTTGTCACAGCCACTGAGCTTAAAATTAACCCCATGATTCTACTTATAATGCTTGCGCCACTGTCGCCGATTAACTTATGCACGTGATTTGCGAGTAACAAAAGTACAAGTACAACAACAAGTACAGCCAGCATCATCGACGATGTAGTAACTTGCTCAACCCACGTATATTCTTCGTTGCGCGTCATCAGTACAGCGCCTAGCATAGCACCAGGACTAGCTATAGAGGGAATTGCTAACGGAAAAATAGCGGTTTCTGTGCTGTCACGTACACTTTTAATTTCAGACTCGGGCTTACTTTCGCCAAAAATCATTGAAAGCGCAAAAATAAGCAATACAATGCCACCGGCTATTTGAAACGCCGAGAGCGGTATTTCAATTGCATTTAACAGTTGCTCGCCAGCTATAACAAAAAACAGTAAAACCACTGCAGATACGCCTACCGCTTTGAAAACAACTTTTCGTTTAAACTTTTCATCCTCCCCGCGTGTCACAGCAATAAATACAGGCACTGTACCTATCGGGTCTATCACCGCAAAAAAGAAAATAAATATAGCTATTAATTCATGCATTAATGGGCTTCCTAGATAAAAAGTGTTTAATAAAAACGCTGCAAGTACAACACAGTATGTTAGTATATCACGGTAGCGTAAGGATAAGAGAATGATGAATATAGAATCACTCGTAAGTAAAGCAAAACAAGTTTGTGACAACCGCGGCGCGCGTTTTACGCCAATCCGCGAAAAAGTTTTTCGTTTGTTAGCCAGCGCGCAAGGTGGCGTAGGTGCATACGATTTACTCGAGCAATTAAAAATGACAGAGTCAGGCGCAAAACCTGCAACGATTTATCGTGCACTAGACTTTTTATCAGAGCTGGGGTTTATTCACAAAATAGAAAGCACCAATGCATTTATGCTTTGTCATCACTTTGATCATATTCATCCTGTGCAGCTATTAATTTGTGACACTTGTGGTTTTGTAAAAGAGCTGCACTCTACCGTTATTTCTCACGAACTGAACAACTTAGCAGCAGAAAGCGGTTTTGTTGTATCAGGACAAACTATTGAAGCACATGGTAAGTGTGAGTCTTGTAGAAGCTAAACCCAAAGTTTGTTTTAAAGCTATACTCATATACAGATAGCCACTTTAGCACCAATTTTAAGAGTACCTAACATGAATGTTGAGTTCATTAATCCATTTTTATCTTCTTTGATCAATGTGTTATCTACAATGGCACAAACCGAGTTAAAACCAGGTAAACCGCGTATCAAAACAGACGAAGTCGCCTGTGGAGATGTTTCAGGTTTAATTGGCATGGTGGGCGCGCAAACACGTGGCTCATTTTCAATTACCTTTGATGAAAACTTAGCCCTAACCATTATGGAACGCATGCTTGGTGAGCGCCCTGACGGTATTGATGATGAAGTAACTGATATGGTTGGGGAAATTACTAATATGGTAACTGGCGGCGCTAAAAATTTACTCGGCGAAAAAGGCTATGATTTCGATATGGCAACTCCGATTGTTGTCGCTGGTAAAGGCCACATCATCACACATAAAAGTAAAGGCAAAAAAATAATTATGCCATTTAGCTGCGATGCGGGTGATGCGAATATAGAAGTTAGCTTTGATAAATTATGAGCTGGCAACAAACTCAAATAACCTTAAAACCGCGCGCCCGAGGATTTCATCTAATTGACGATGAAATTCTTGCCCAATTAAATGAGCTTACTAACTATAAAGTAGGCCTATTGCATTTATTTATTCAACACACCTCGGCAAGTTTAACCATAAACGAAAACGCCGATCCAACAGTGCGCATGGATATGGAAAGCCACTTCAACCATTTTGTACCTGAGCGCCAGTCTTATTACCGCCATGATTACGAAGGCGACGATGACATGCCAGCCCATATAAAAACCAGCACGCTAGGGTGCGAGCTAAGTATCCCTATCAGCAACGGACGTTTAGCGCTAGGTACATGGCAAGGTATTTACTTAGGCGAGCATCGTGACGCTGGCGGTGCAAGACGTATTATAGCGACCTTGCAAGGCGAAACCTTTTAACCTTGTATTGACCTCCCCTCCCTTACTTTTACCCGCGTCACTTCGCATTATTTAAAATTCTTTATACCGCGCGGCGGCATGTTGCCACGCATATTTAATGGCTTCATAGGACCTTACGTAAAACAACTAAGCTATTTTTAGGTAAAAAGTATATCTATAGCTAGGCTAAAATTTGCTATTTAGTCGTTCTCGGCAATTGTTCCTGCATTGCTCTACCTTCTGCATCCATGCAGCCGTAAATGAGGTCTTTTTAACTTTGGTAGTGGCACGTTTAGCACCGCAAAATGATTAAGTATTATTGCTCATTGTCATTCTTTAATTATTTTTTGTACTGCTAGATTAAAAGCTCAATGCAATATAACCATTATGAATAAATTGCGTAGGTAAGATAAAAATATTGTTTTAAGACGTTTTTGTTTTAGTGGGGTATTTAGAGAGATTGGAGCGGCACACGAGGCTCGAACTCGTGACCTCGACCTTGGCAAGGTCGCGCTCTACCAACTGAGCTAGTGCCGCTTTATAGTTAG
>NZ_LKDU01000022.1:0-77156 GCF_001401855.1 Pseudoalteromonas sp. P1-7a
GTATTTATGGGCTTGACCATTGCAACCATTGTTGGCGTGCCTATTGTTACCTTGGTGGGGCAAAATCTAAGCTGGCGGTATTGCTTAGGGGGCGCTGCCGTTTTAGCGTTTATTGCATTTATATTTGTGTACAAAGTAGTGCCAAATATTGATAACGCTAAGCCATCTAACTTACTTAACGAGTTTGGCGTACTTAAAAATAAACTGGTGTGGTCTATTTTAGGGATTGTTATTATTGGCTTTGGCGGCGTGTTTTGTATTTATACATACATTGCCGATACCATTTTAGATGTAACTAAAACAGCCCCTTACACTATTTCTATCGCCATGGTGATGTTTGGTATTGGTAGTACATTAGGTAATTACCTATTAGGTAAAGCGGCTGATAAATCTGCCATTAAAACCACCGGCCTTGCACTGGTGTGCACCATTGTATTTGCCATTGCCTACGTTAGCGCAAGTTACAATGTTTGGTTGCTGTATACGGTAATATTTTTAATTGGTTGCAGTGTGGGTTTGGCAACGCTTATTCAATCTTTATTAATGGATGTCGCCCCAGAGGGCCATGCTATGATTGGTGCATTAGTACAATGCGCATTTAACACCGCAAATGCTATTGGCCCTTGGGTTGGCGGGGCTGTTATTGCACAAGGTGCAGCACCTAATCAAACGGGTTATGTTGCAGCTGCGTTGTTTTTAGGCGGCTTGGTAATGTGGTTTTTAAGCTACTTGCAATTAAACCGGCAGCAAGCAACAGCACAAACGTGTTGAATATACGCTTGTATTGACGAACTTATCGTACTGTTACGGTAAAGCGCGTTGCTGATCTTAAAAAGATGCTTAAATACGTATTAGCATTGGCATAAGCCAAATAAAAATAGCGAGCTTCGGCTCGCTATTTTTGCATTAGTTTTACTGACGAGGTATTAACCTTCTAATTGAAAGTCGTACACTGAACCTAAGTTAAGCAATTGGGTTAGTTCATCCAGAGCTTGGTAGCTTTCGGTAAGGAGGGCTGAGTCGGCAAAGTCGTTTGCGCCTAACTTATCGCGGTAATTACGTTTTGCCCAGTCACAAAGCTGAGTGTATTTAGTATCGGTTAAAATAACCTCTGGGTTTACTGCGCTTAGCTCTTGTTGGTTAAGGGCTACGCGTAAACGTAAGCAGGCAGGGCCGCCGCCGTTTTGCATACTTTGGCGCAGGTCAAAAAACTGCACTTGGTTTACTGGGTTATCCGCTAAAATCATTTCTTCAATGTAGGCATTTACAGCACTGTTACGTTGGCACTCTTGTGGCGCTACTAATAGCATTGAGCCATCGTCTAGGCTTACTAATTGGCTATTAAATAAGTAACTGCTTACTGCATCGCTAATGCTTACTTTATCGGTAGGTACTTCAATTATGTATAGCTGTTTGCTGCCGGTGTAGGCATCGCGAATTTCTTGCAGGGCATCGTGTTGGTTTAAAAATGCTTGCTGGTGGCAAAGCAGTACGTTTGCGTTACCTACTGCAATTACATCGTTATGAAACACGCCTTGATCTATAACATCTGGGTTTTGCTGCAGTAAAATTTGGCTCGATTCTTTTAAATTATGTAACCGGCAAATGGCTTCTGAGGCCTCTAATGTTTGCCTTGCAGGAAACTTAGCCGGTTTTGGCAACTGGCTATTAAAGGCACTTGCGCCAAATACAAACATTTCTAAGCCTTGCTCGCCGTGGCTGTCGCAAAGTCGGGTATGGTTAGCCGCGCCTTCGTCGCCAAAAAAGCCCTGAGCAGGCAAATGCGTGTGATGAGCAAAGTAGCTATCGTTATTAAACATAGCTTTTAGTAAGCGGGTAGTTGTAGCAGGCTCTAGCGAGCGGTGAAACTTATTGTTTAAATTAGCTGAGGTAAAATGCACTTTGCCATCGAGGGTGTCAGGCGAGGGTGACACAGTAGCGGCATTGGCGGTCCACATTGCAGAGGCCGAATAACACGCGCGCAATAAAATAGGGTCGGCTTTAAATGCTTTATGAATAACTTGCGAGTCGTTGCCGGTAAAACCTAAGCGGCGTAGTACGTTCAGATCGGGGCGTGCGTGGGGCGCAAACACACCTTGTGTTAAGCCTTTGTCGTGCATGGCTTTCATTTTTTCAAGGCCCTGTAACACAGCTTCTTGCGGGTTTGAAAAACTTGCCGCATTATTTAACGAGGCAACGTTACCATACGATAAACCCGCATAGTTGTGAGTAGGGCCAACTAAGCCATCAAAATTTACTTCTAAGGCGTGCATACACGTTCCAATCATATTGTTTTTAGTAACTTAACAATACAACGCATTGGCTGTGCTTGCAAAGCCTATCAATACGAAGTTTATCGGCTGTAAACTCGCTCTTTGTCGCACGTAGTATGGGTATTACTCGGATCGTTTACCTGCCATACGCTAATGTCTAAACGCCATAATAGGTAAAGGGTGTGGTATAGGTTAGCCATGGTATTTTCCTTGAAAGTTTCACTGAACACATTTGTACTTTGGAAGAATTATGCCAACTGTTAATTGAATATTTTATGAATACAAATCAGGTATTTATTAAACCACTAAAAATAACTTTTAAACGCTTAGCACCACTTTGGGGCTAAAAGGCTTAAAAGTTGCACCAAAAAGCCACGCAGCATGTGCGTGGCTTGGGTTTTATACGCTGTAATTAGCGCCCTACTTTACCTTTTACTAGCGGGTCGAACGACAGCACACTAAATTTTCCTTGGCTGGCATTTTTACCGTCATTTAATACTGGCGAGCGATGTAGCTCATCTACGGTAAAATATATTTTATGATCGGCGCCATAACTAAAGCCATCTGGCCAGCTTAAGCGCTCGTCTTTAAATAATACCTGGTATTTACCGCTTGGTTTTACTACGCCAATTGCGCCGTTGGTTATGTCGGTAACATACACATTGCCGCCGCCATCAATAATAATGCCATCTGAAATGGGTTTAGTGCCGTAACGCATTACTTTACTCTCAAGGGTGCTTGCGCTCAGGCTTTTATTGTTAATATCGCTGGTGGCAATACGGTAAACCGACGTGCCAGACATAGCGCCAAAGTAAAGCCACTGTTCGCTTGGGTCGAGTGTGATTGGGTTTACGCCTAAACGAGCTGGTTGACCGCCTAGTTTCATTGTGCGCCCTTCAATGACCATATCAATGTTTTCGGCTGTGGTGTATGGGCTATTTTGTAATACTCTGCGCGCCTCACCTGTTTTTAAATTTACGGTAATAATAGCGGCTTGGCTGCCTTGTGCGGTATCGGCGATGTATACAACGCCGTGTTTATTATCGATAACTAAATCGTTTAAAAACGAGCTGTCGGTAATGGTGGGTTTAGCTAAATAAATTATTTTATGCAGCTGCTCTTTATTGGTATCCCAACCAACTAAACGCCCAGCATGATCAGGGCCTGATGTATCAAGCATCCATAATACGCCATCGGCAGATACATTTATGCCAAGTACATCGTAAAAGCCTTTACCGTTTTTATACGCGTATGCCCATTCTTTATTAGGGTAGGGTTTAGTGGTGCCATCGCTTAATAGCTCCATAATTTTTTGTTTTTGGCCGTAAAAACCATGTACCGATAAAAACTTACGACCCGATGGGGTAATAGCAATATTACCCGGTGGGTGCTGAGCGTCGAATGTGGCTACTGTTTTTAAATCAGCATTTTGATTAGCGGTATTAGCAAACACACTGCTGGTTAAAAACGCGGTGCTGCAGGCTGCAACTAAAAGTATTTTTTTAATCTGATTCATGCTTCAAAGCCTTCTAAAACAAGTTTACCGCGTGAGGTGTGCGATTCTAAAATTTGGTGCGCTTTATATAAATTAGCGGCGTTAATTGGGCCTAAATTTTGCCCAAGCGTGGTTTTAAGTGTACCTGAGTCTATCAGCTCACTAATTTCATTAAGTAAAGTGTGCTGCGCTGTTATATCGGCAGTTGTAAATAGCGAGCGGGTAAACATAAACTCCCAATGCACCGAAATACACTTACGCTTAAATTTTAAAATATCGAACGATATTGGGTCGTCTATTAGCGCAAATTTACCTTGGGGTTTAATACACTCCACTATTTGATCTTGGTATTGGTCGGTATGGGTTAAGCCAATAACGTAATCAAACTCAGCTAAACCCAGTTCTTTGCGCTGCTCGTTTAAGTTTTTAGAATGATCGAGCACGTGATCGGCTCCTAACTCTTTAAGCCAGGCTACGCTTTGCTCGCGCGATGCAGTACCTACTACGTTTAGCCCAGTAAGCTGCTTGGCAAGCTGTACTAAAATAGAGCCAACGCCACCTGCTGCACCAATGACTAACATAGATTGCTGAGTATTTTGCTTATTTTTAGGCACTTGCAGGCGATCAAACAGCATTTCGTAAGCGGTAATGCTGGTTAGTGGCAGTGCGGCGGCTTGTGCGTCGGTTAATGTTTTAGGCGCACGCCCTACAATACGTTCATCCACTAATTGCAATTGCGCATTACTGCCTTGGCGCGATAAATCGCCGGCGTAAAATACGCGATCCCCCACATTAAATAACGAAACCGACTCGCCAACGGCTTTTACAACGCCTACGCCGTCCCAGCCTAATACCTTGTAGCCTTGCTCTGGCGCTACATTGGCACGTATTTTTGTATCTACAGGGTTTACCGAAATAGCATTAACTTCAATAAGTAGGTCGTGTCCGGTGGCGGTTGGGGTATCAAGCTCAATAGCTTGTATAGAGCTTGCTGTAAGCGTTTTAGTGTTTTTGGTGTAGCCAAATGCTTTCATGTGAATTCCTGATGGTTTTAACCAAGTATTTTTAACTTATAAGCACTATAGCTCAGTTGAAAAATAGAAAAAGACATGAAAAACTAAAGCACTTTCAAATTTTAATTGAAAATATGCGATCATTTAACGATATTCAAACTTTTATAGATGTGGCCAGTTGCGCCAGTATTTCTGAGGCTGCAAGGCAAAACGCGCAAACCCCAGCGGCAGTAAGTGCAGCTATCAAGCGCCTAGAAAAAGATTTAGGGAACGTATTGTTTATTCGCTCTACCCGCAGCTTACGCCTAAGTGTGGCAGGGGAGCAGTTTTTAAGTTACGCCAAAGACTCCCTTTCGCTTATTCAACAAGGGGTAGCTGCAGTACAAACCGCAGTAGGCGAAGTAACAGGAACGCTACAGGTATCGGCCCCGTGCGATTTAGGGCGCAATAAACTAAGTGAATGGCTTAATGAGTTTTTAGCACACTACCCGCATGTAAAACTTAAGCTGCACTTAAGTGACGAAGTAAGCGACATTTACAGCCAATCAATTGATATTGCACTGCGCTTTGGTGTACCAAAAGATTCGCAGTTAATTGCAGCGCCACTTTTTTTAAATAATGCGCGTATTTTAGTTGCCTCTCCTGAATATGTAGCAAACAATGGATTGCTTACACATCCACTTAACTTAACGCAGCACACCACCATTACGTTTATGCGCTTTGGCGAAGTGTTTAAAGAATGGCGATTTTATAAAAATGGCGCAGTGCAAAAAGTGCAGCTAAATTGCCAACACATAGTTAACGATGGCGAAATGGTTAGACGATGGGCGCTAGAGGGCAAAGGCATTGCGTATAAGTCGTACTTAGATGTTATTGATGATTTAGCAAGTGGGCAGCTCGTTCATTTATGCCCCGAGTGGCAAAGCGATCCGCTACCGCTTTATATGATGTACGCCGACCGGCGACAAATGACCCCGGTGATCAGCGCATTTAGGGCGTTTATTCAACAAAAAATAACCGCGTTAGTTGGCTAACTCATCATCGTTTTTAGTTGTTAAATCGCTTATTACTAAATCAAGTAGCTGCATAAGCTGTTTAGCTTGTGTGGGGTCTACACTTTCAAACTTACATAATATATTTTTTGGAATATCAGCGGCTTCGTTTTTAAGGGCTTGCCCACGTTGGGTAAGCTGAATTAGACGTTTACGCTTGTCGTGTTCGTCTTTAATAACAGCCAGCAGACACTTTTCGGTCATTTTTTTGAGTATTTGGGTCATAGCGCCGCCATCAATAGCGGTTTTATCTATTAGCTGCGCAATGGTTACTTCATCTTGCTCCCACAGTGCCATCATTACTACATACTGCGGATACGTTAAATTAAGTGCAGCTAAAGGCTCACGGTAAGCGCGTGCAATGCTATTTGATGCCATATATAGCCTATGACACAGCTGATTTTTTAATTTTAATTGCTCAAACGACATACCTAACTCCCAACGTGTTAATACCTTTAACTCAAAAAACATTTTAATTTGCATGCAAAGTATTTGCAATCTCTAATTACTTGCCCTATTATTTTGCGTGCAAAATAAATTAATTGATAAACTTTGGAGTTCACTATGAATGTATTACAAAACGTTGCCTACACAGCAAAAGCAACTGCAACCGGTGGCCGTGAAGGTGTAGCTAAATCAGACGATGGCCGTTTAAATGTAAACTTATCAACCCCAAAAGGGCTAGGTGGCGATGATGGACAAGGCACAAACCCAGAGCAATTATTTGCAGCTGGTTACGCAGCGTGTTTTATTGGCGCACTAAAATTTGTAGCCGGTAGCGAAAAAATTGATTTACCAAGTGATACGCATATTAACTCTGAAGTTTCTATTGGCGCGATTGAGGGCGGTTTTGGCATTGCAGTTAAATTAGCAGTATCGCTCGGTGATATGGATAAAGCAGCAGCGCAAGAGCTTGTAAATAAAGCACACCAAGTATGCCCATACTCAAACGCTACACGCGGCAACATTGAAGTAGAGCTTTCGGTTATTTAATTAACTGATTACTTAGCATTGTAATAGCCCAGTGGTTTGCCACTGGGCTTTTTTGTAAGCAAAGTTTATTAAATAGCTTTATAAATACATGAAAACAGCATGATTAAATTAACCCATGTACCAGCAATTGACACAGTTGTATTTGTCATTGCAGTGATTAAGTAAGCAGCTCTTTAATGCTGAAAAATGTTGGGAGGATGAAAAGGGTTAAGGCGTTCTGCAAGAACGCCTATAGAAGGCTGGCTTTATAGTCTGTATCGCCATTATCGGGTGTGCTTACAACCCTAATTCCGATAACCCTGGGTGATCGTCGGGGCGGCGCCCTTGTGGCCAGTGGAATTTGCGCTCTGATTCTTTGATGGGTAAGTCGTTGATGCAAGCGAAGCGGCTTTGCATTAAACCATTTTCATCGAATTCCCAGTTTTCGTTGCCGTAGGAGCGAAACCAGTTGCCGCTGTCGTCGTGCCACTCATACGCGTAACGCACGGCTATACGATTTTCAGTGAAAGCCCATAACTCTTTTATCAGCCTATATTCAAATTCTTTTTCCCATTTTCCTGTTAAAAATTCTGCGGCTTCTTCGCGGCTGTTCACGAAAGAGCTGCGATTACGCCATTTGGTATCCACTGTATAAGCAAGTGATACCTTTTCAGCGTTACGGCTGTTCCAGCCATCTTCTGCTAGGCGCACTTTTTCGATGGCGCTTTCGCGGGTAAAAGGGGGCAGTGGTGGGCGTGTACTCATGTTTAAATCCTCTTTGGGTAAAGTAACGTTGAAAAACTTGTATAGGTTTCATCAATAAGTGACTTTGAATATTAGCCTGATTAATTGAGCTACAAATCTAATATAACAATGTCGGAATCTTTCGCTGGCACCGCGCAGCATAACAATACGTCTGATGGGTCAATATATGCACTTGGCTTGGTGCGATACGTTACAGCACCACTTTTTAGTTTAACCGTACACGATCCACATTGGCCGTTGCGGCAACTGTATGGTGGCGTAAGCCCTTTGCTTTCGGCCACCTCTAGCAAGGAGCTATCACCTTTATTCCAGCTTTGTTCAATACCTGAGTGGGCAAACTTTACCACAGCAGATTCAGCCTCTAGCTCAGCGTGTTTGCTGGTATCTGCTGATTGGCGTGCTAAAGACGACGGCCCAAACGCTTCGGCATGAATATCTTCATCTTTTACCCCAATACCAATCAGTAAGTCATACATACTTTGCATAAAACCTTGGGGGCCACACAGATAAAAGTCTTTGTCGAACAGCGATGGGAAATCGATGTTATGCTCTGTGGCTATTGCATTAAGTACGTCCATTACCAAGTTTTGGCTAATTCGCCCTTGGGAAGTGTAGTCGTTCGACACAAGAGCGTTTTGCGTTTGATTGCTGTGCGCTTGACTTAATACAGAATAATACTGAATACGCCCAGCGCTGCGCTTTGCAATGTTGCTCAGCTCTGCATAAAAAGCGCGTTGCTCACTATTTTTTGCGGCTTGAATTACTGCCATTGGGCGGATATAGCGAGTGCGAATACCTTCATTAAGTGCATCATTTGCCATGGCCACCATTGGTGTAATGCCCACACCCGCACCTATTAAAATGGCTGGGCGCTGTTGTGTGTTATCGATAAAGAAATGGCCGCTTGGTGCTTTAATCTGTATTTCACTGCCAATCGATATTCGAGAATGCAAGGTACTTGATACCAGACCATACTCTTCACGTTTTACTGAAATACGGTAACCACTTTGCGATGGGGCACTGGATACAGTGTAATTGCGCACAAGCCAGTTTTCAGTATTTTTCTGCTTAATACGCAGGGTTAAGTGTTGCCCTGGGGAAAATGGCAGTACGGGAGAATCATCTTTTGGCTGCAAGTAAAATGAGCGGATTGTACTACTCTCGTCTTCGATTTTACTGACGGTAAATGCGCGCCACTGGTTGCGTTTAGCTTGTGCTTTAACGATTGCTTCTGCCTGTGACCAAGTACCCGTTGCCTCAGAATTGGGGGAGTAGCTATCGAATTGAGCGCGAAATGGAAGTGCCGCTTTTAATGTCAGCCCTTGGGTTAGGGTAAATTGCCAGCCGCGCTGAGCACCTTGAAACCCTTTAATTATCGGTGAGTCACTCGCCAGCAAGGTAACTGTGCCGGTTAACATAAAAACATCGCCGCTGGTAAAATCAATAAACAGTAAACCCGCTTTGGGGTTTAACAGGAAATTACCCAGCGTATTGAAGAAGTTATTCCCTGCATAATCAGGAATGGTGAGGGTGTTTTCGTCAACCTTTATAAAACCTGGCATGCCACCACGGTGTGACACATCAACCCCCATAGTATTATGGGCAGATACCTGGCGATTTACTTTGTTTGCAGGTTCGTGATCCGCAGAACTGGCAACAAAAAACGTATCCGCTTGGCAGATGAAGGTCTTTAGGGCATCTCCTAACTCAAAAAACGTTTCAGCGCGCGGGGCCTTGTATGGCGCATCTGGCGAACGGATAAAGTGAAGGTCGCGAGTTTGAATATACTGCGGACAATTGCCAAAAGATTGCTCAACTTCTAGGGTAAATTGGTGACTCGCTGCGCTAGTAACACAAGCGTTGACGCGGTTTCTACGCCGGGTCGGCATTTCTAACCCCAATAAACCCAATCGAGCACCTTGTGTGATTGCTGCGGCTAATGGATCACCTGATAAAATTGGGGTGTTTACTGTGAGTTGAGTTGGGGAAGGGGACTGCACGAAGCCCGGCTTTCCAGGCAAAATTGACGCCCAAAGTTGCCCCTTATCTGATGTACTACCCAGCACCATAAACGGCAGTTGTTGGAAAAACTGCCTATGCTGATCTGGCATGTATGGGCGGATTGCGCGACGGCCAATATTGTCCATCTGCTCCAGAGCACCTACACTGGCTTGCAACTGACGTTCACCATCGTGAAATGGAGCATAGTGATTGCTTGGTTCCATGGGGCCTCCAATACGGGTAAGTTAATTTGCTTGATTGGTATGACTGGGCTTAGCACCCAGTCAAAAAAGGTAAGTCAATAGGTTAGGCAACGAGACCTGCTTTAGTCGTTGCCATTGGCTTAAACCCATCTAGTGCTTCTACATTTGCTAAAAAGCGACGAACATTTGGGTACTCAGCCAAGGACACATTACCCTCTGGAGCATGGGCTGTGTACGTATAAATAGCGATATCGGCTATGCTCGGGCTATCTCCTACCAAAAACGCTCTATCCTCTAAATGTGCATCCAGTTTTTTCAACACGTTGTGGGCTGTAGCAATCGCAAAGTCAGCATCCAAGGTTGCGTTGAACACGGTAACTAAGCGTGCATTGCACGGGCCAAAAGCAATTTCTCCAGCCGCCAATGACAAGAACTTTTGCACTTGGGCTTCAAGCACGGCATCGGTAGGTAAATAGTTCGGCGCGTATTTACGTGCTAGGTAAACCAGAATGGCATTTGAATCACTGATAACCGTGTCACCGTCTTCTAATACGGGTACTTGACCCGCAGGGTTTAGGGCTAGAAAGGGGGCTTTTTTGTGCTCGCCTTTGGCTAAGTCAACATTGATTACTTGGTGGGCGATACCAGCGATGTTCGCAAATAACTCGACACGCTGAGCGTGGCCTGAAAGTGGGAACGAATGAATTTTGACTGCATTTGACATAATAGATCCTCTGTTAAGTATAAGGTTAACTGGCCTTGTTTGGGCTTACATTTGCGTTCGAACAAATAATAGGCGCCGAATTTCTTGTGAACAATACATTGATTTATAGAAATACTATGTACAATATGTTCATAAAGTGATTGGGATATTAAACGAGGTTTTATGGATACCATTGACGGCATGCGCACCTTTATTGCGGTAGCTAAACAAAAATCGTTCACCGCGGGGGCTAAACAATTGGGCATTAGCACTAAGCTAGCAAGTAAATATATTGGTCAGTTAGAGGAAAAGCACGGCGCATTGTTATTTCACCGTACTACGCGCACTGTTACCTTGACTGAAACGGGGAAGGCATACTTTGCACGATGTGTACCTTTGTTGGAACAATTTGAAGAGCTAGAAGATGTCATTCAACATAGGCAGTCTGATCTGTCTGGCACGGTTCGCTTAACCGCACCTACCGCATTTGGCAGTACTAAATTAGTTGATGCACTGGCCCCATTTTTAGCCCAGCATCCGAAAATTAATGTTGAGCTGAACCTGTCTGATCAGTATGTGGCTATCATCGATGAAGGTGTGGATGTTGCTGTGAGGTTTGGACCGTTGAAGGATTCAACGCTGATCGCAAAAAAATTGATGGATATGCGTATTGTTTTTTTTGCCTCTCCTGAGTATTTAAAGCGCAATGGCAAACCAAGCCATCCCAGTGCGCTGGCGACACACAATTGCTTATTACAAACTTCTCAAAACGACCCTGAAAACTGGAAGTTCAGGGAAGATGGCAATATGTTCACTGTTAATGTTAGCGGCGATTTTGCATCTAACTCCCCCAGAGCAGTAACCCACATGGCTTCTCAAGGGCTGGGAATAGGCATGGGCCCACAATACGTGACAGAGCCTTACGTAAAAGACGGTTCATTGCAGTTACTGTTCGAACCCTACGAAGCAAGCATATTGGAATTAAACGCAGTGTATGCTTCAAATCGCCACTTACCGGCAAGAATACGAGCATTACTTGATCATCTTGCGCTTTCTTTTGCAACTTAGTGGTAATTACCTCAATAGCTACTGTGCAGGCACAATATATAATGTATCTGCTTATTGATTTAGACTTTGCTTATGAAGTAGATCAAAGCGTAGGGCATCTTTTTATCGCACAGACCTGCGTAAATACCTTGTTAGCATAAGGCTTTAAATGGCGCAGCGATAAAGCACACCAAGTATGCCCATACAAAAACGCTACAAAAGCCCAGTGGTTTGCCACTGGGCTTTTTGTGCGCTGCAATTTACTAGAGATCACATTAATTGAAGCGGGCTTTTAAATAAATATACGGAAAATCGTATATTCAATATTTCATATATTCTTGTTTTGTTTTATTGTATGCACACTAACTAAACGAGGATGCTATGGAACAACTCAACCCACTTCAATTTTACAAATGCTTAGCCGACGATACGCGCTTAAAAGCCATGTTATTAATTAGCCATGAGCAAGAGCTATGTGTGTGTGAGCTTGTTGCCGCGCTTGAACTTAGCCAACCTAAAGTGTCGCGCCATTTAGCGCAGCTTAGGCAATGTGGCTTATTAAGCGGCCGTAAGCAAAATCAATGGGTTTACTACAGCATTAACAAAGCCTTGCCTGAGTGGGCTATTAGCGTACTAACACAAACACGAAACGAAAATTCTGCATTTTTTAGCGATGATTTAAATCGACTCAATGCAATGGGTAATCGCCCAGAGCGTGCAGCAATCTGCTGTTAATTAAACACATTGGTTTAACTTTACTAAAGGTATTTATTATGACAATTAAAGTAGGTATTAACGGCTTTGGCCGCATGGGACGTTTAACACTGCGCGCAGCATTAGAATGGCCAGAAGTAGAATTTATTAAAGTAAACGATGTTGCAGGCGATGCTAAAACACATGCTCATTTATTAGAGTTTGACTCAGTACACGGGCGTTTAGCACACAGCGTTACAGCAAACGAAAATAGCTTTAGTGTGGGCAAACACACTATTGCCGTTACCAATAACAAAACCATTAGTGATACCAATTGGTCTGATTGCGATGTAGTAATAGAAGCCAGCGGTAAAATGAAAACCACTGAACTGTTAAACCAATATTTAGCACAAGGTGTTAAGCGCGTTGTAGTAACCGCACCAGTAAAAGAAAACGGCATTTTAAATGTGGTTATGGGGGTTAACGATAATTTGTATAACCCAGATGAGCACAAAATTGTGACTGCGGCGTCGTGTACGACTAACTGTTTAGCGCCTATTGTAAAAGTACTACAAGAAAAAGTAGGCATTAAACACGGCTCAATGACCACTATTCACGATATTACCAATACCCAAACGATTATTGATGCGCCACATAAAGATTTACGCCGTGCCCGTTCGTGCGGGACAAGTTTAATACCTACCACAACAGGTAGTGCAACTGCCATTACGCATATATTCCCTGAGCTAAAAGGTAAGTTAAATGGCCATGCCGTGCGCGTACCTTTAACTAACGCATCCATTACCGACTGTGTATTTGAGCTTGAGCGTGGTGTAACTGCCGCTGAGGTTAACGAATGGTTTGCTCAGGCATCTAAAAACGAGCTTGCAGGTGTATTAGGTTACGAAGAAAAACCGCTGGTCTCGATTGATTACAAAACCGATCCACGCAGTAGCATTATTGATGCGCTCTCTACCATGGTTATTAATAATACCCAGCTTAAATTATACGCTTGGTACGATAACGAATGGGGCTACGCTAATCGTACCGCCGAGCTTATGCTAAAAGTTGCTAAAAGCGATTTGGTTTAACCATTTATAAGGTTTTAAGGGCGTAAACCATGTTTGAGCAACTTGCTAATTTACCTACAGCAATAAAACAGTATTTAATTATAACCGGTAATTACTGGGCATTTACCTTAACCGATGGCGCACTACGTATGCTGGTGGTGCTGCATTTTCATCAGTTAGGGTATGGTGCGCTGGCTATTGCCATGCTGTTTTTGTTTTACGAAATTTTTGGTGTGATCACCAATTTAGTGGGCGGTTGGCTTGGGGCTCATTTAGGCCTTAATAAAACCATGAACTTTGGCTTGGCGCTGCAAATAATAGCCCTTGCCATGTTATGCGCGCCAAGTGAGTGGCTCACAGTGGCTTATGTTATGGCAGCACAAGCGCTTAGTGGCATAGCCAAAGATTTAAATAAAATGAGCGCCAAAAGTGCCATTAAACACTTAGTGCCCGAGGGAGAAAGCGGACAAGGCCAGCTTTATAAATGGGTGGCTATTTTAACAGGCTCAAAAAATGCGTTAAAAGGGGTCGGCTTCTTTTTAGGTGGTTTACTCCTTACGGTATTGGGTTTTGTAGGTGCTTTGAAGGCGCTTATTCTACTACTTACTATTGCGTGGATTATTAGCGTTGTATTTTTAAAAGGCGACATGGGCAAGGCTAAAAATAAGCCCAAGTTTAAAGAGCTATTTTCTAAATCCCGTGCAATAAATTTATTAAGCGCAGCACGGTTATGTTTGTTTGCCGCGCGTGATGTTTGGTTTGTAGTGGCTTTACCAATTTATTTAGCTCAGCAGTTTAATTGGAACTTTTGGTGGGTTAGTGGCTTTATGGCACTTTGGGTTATTGGTTATGGCGGCGTGCAATCGCAAGCGCCGCGTATTACCGGCACCAGTAATTCAAGTGTTGATACCGTTAAACATGCCTATTTATGGGTGTTGCTGCTAAGTGGTGTAACCGCACTATTAGCACTATTTATGCAACTTGAGGTGGCCGTTCATGCCACGCTGATTATAGGTTTGCTTATTTTTGGCGGTGTATTTGCTGTTAACTCCTCAGTGCATAGCTACTTAATTGTCAGCTTTGCTAAAAGCGATGGTGTATCGCTTGATGTTGGCTTTTATTATATGGCCAATGCAATGGGCCGTTTGCTAGGCACGGTGCTTTCGGGGTGGGTATTTCAGGTTTATGGTTTTGTAGCATGTTTATGGGCAAGTGTAATTTTGCTTATTTTGGCCTCTATAGCCACGGCCTTTTTAACCAAAAATAAAAGCTAAACGTTTGTATTAGTTTTTATTTTCGTAACGATTTTAATAGCTTCATTTTCAAGATCTACTAAACTGTAGCGGTAGTTTTAATTAAAGGGCAATTTAAGTGCAAGAAATCTCGTTAGCAAAAAAGCTGTTGTGGATAACCGTCGGTAGTACATTTTTAACAGTGCTGGTTCTCTCTGGCGTATTGTGGTGGCAAATGTCATCAAACAGTGAAGCGCTCGCAAAAGAATCTGAAGATTATATAGTGGCTGAGGTTGAGCAAAAGCTTAATGCAAATGCGGCTGCTTACGGTGAAAAAATAGCTGGGTTTATAAATGAAGCTTACCGAGTGCCTAATTCTTTAGCCGCATTGCTTGGTGATGCAGCTAAAACTCAAACGCTAAATCGCGATACTGTGGTGAACATTAATCGCTCTATTTTAGAGAAGAATCAATTTTTATCGTCTATTTATTCGCAGTTTGAAGCTAACGCATTTGATGGGCAAGACGCGCAATTTACACAAGGTTTTAAACACTCTGTTAATGGCGATGGTACGTTAGAAGTGTATATAACGCGCGACCAAAACGGCAATATTGAGCAACAAAAAGTAGCTAATGCCGCTGATAAATATTTAACATCGTTAAACGAGTTTGGTATTCGCGAGGCCCACTGGTACTTGTGTGCAAAAGACACATTAAAGCCTTGTATTATGGAACCGTACCTTTACGAAATCCCCTCTGGCGACTCTGTTATGCTTACTTCATTAACGGTGCCAATTATTAAATCAGGCCGCTTTATTGGTTTAGCGGGTGTTGATTTAACGCTACCTACTTTTCAGGGCTTAACCGAAAAACTCTCGAGCGAACTTTATAACGGCCAAGCAAAAGTAACACTTTTAAGTGACATAGGTTTAATTGTAGGCAGCAGTCATTATAAATCTAAATTAGGGCGCCCATTTAAAGAAGCAGTTAGTAGCAATACTTACAGTGAGCTGGTTAAATTTAAAGGGCAACATGGCCTCTTTAAAACACCTAGCGAGTATTTAGTTAACTACCCAATTAACATTAAACTGGCTAACACTCAGTGGAGCCTACTTATTGAAGTGCCAAGTAATTTAGCGCTGGAAGGGCCTAATGCGTTAGCAAAAAATATGAGCGACTCGGCAAACCAGTTAGGTTTAGTTATTTTAATAACGGGCGGTGTGATAGCTGTAATTGCCTTTATTATTATGAAAATAGTAGTAAGTAGCGTGGTTGCACCGCTTGAGCAAATCCAACAACGTGTTGATAACCTTGCCAGCTCAGAAGGTGACTTAACGCATACACTGCATGTTGACACCCACGCAGAGCTAATAGCGCTTGCGGGTGGTTTTAATGCCTTTTTAGCTAAACTGCGTGGCTTAATTGCAGAGCTTAAAGATGTTTCATCTCAAACTAAGCAGCAAGGCGAAATAGCACAGCATATTGCTATTGATACAAAACATAACGTGCAATCGCAATTTCAAGAAATTGAAAGCGTAGTAACGGCCATGAACGAAATGAGCGCCACCGCACTTGAGGTGGCCAGAGCCTCTGAGCAATCTGCTCAACAAGCGGATGAAATAAATGGTTTAGTGGTAAGTAGTGAGTCGAGCTTATCATCGGCTATGAGCCAAGTTAAAACCATGTCTGAAGAAATAAAAGAAGCCAACCAAGCGGTTGAAAAAGTGGCGTCGCGTAGTAAAGATATTACGCAAATTTTAGATGTGATCAGAACCATTTCAGAGCAAACAAACTTACTTGCACTTAACGCCGCCATTGAAGCCGCACGTGCGGGCGAGCATGGTCGTGGCTTTGCAGTGGTTGCCGATGAAGTGCGTGCACTTGCTTCTAAAACACGTTCATCTACCGATGATATTAGCCAACTTATCGATAGTTTACTATCTGAAGTAGGTAACGCATCAACCGTGATTGAAAATGGTGTTATACGTGCTGAGAGTGCTGTAAACGAAACCTCAGTAGCGTTTGATGCGCTGCATAGTGTTGTAGTAAAAGTGGATGAAATTACAAATCAAATTACCCACATTGCCACCGCAGCGGAGGAACAAAGCCTAGTAACAGAAGAAATAAACCGTAACCTTACGCTTATTTCTGATGCCGCATCGCAGCTTGCTGACTTATCTACCCAAGCGGGAGACAGCAGTGAAGCACTTAATGCATTGGTAGCGCAACAAGATAGCGAGCTCAATAAACTTAAAACATAAGTGAAGTTTGTTCTAAAAAATAAAAAAGCGGCTAATTCGTGCGAATTAGCCGCTTTTTTTAGTTGAGACTTTAGCAGTGAGTAATGCGAAAAGTTATAGCTTTTTGATCAAGGTAAACATTTGGTCGATCATCGGCTGCGCTAATTGATCAACGCCTGGGCGGTTAAAATAGCCACGTAGCCCAGTAAACTGCACCTGAAAAAACTGCGCATATTCAAGAGCCGTAAGGTTACTGCTCAGCTCATTATTTTTAATAGCTTGAGCAAACAAGCTGGTTAGATAGGCTTCAAACTTTGCCGATAAGTCTAAACTCAGCTCATATAATGAGGCATCTTTTTCTGCAAATTCACTGTTTGCTTTTACCAACATACAAATAGCACTTGGGCTACAGTCTTTGGTTTTAATAATTACGTTTTCTACAAACGCACGTAAACCACCTAAAACAGAGTCAGAGCTTGCTAAAAACCCATCAATTTGGCTTTTCATTTGTACTGTGTAGTCTTTTAAAGACTCGCTGTATAAGCCTTCTTTAGAGCCAAACGCCGCATATATACTGCCAGGGCGCATGTTAATAGCTTCTTGTAAATCGCGGGTTGAGGTGGCGTTAAACCCCTTTTCCCAAAACAATTGGCTTGCAACGCGAATTACATTATCGCGCTCAAATTTAACTTTGTTAGCCATTTTAATCTCAACTATTTTGAACGTATGCTCAATTTTAACTTGAACAGTCGCTCAAAATCAAATAGTATGTGTCTCGAAGTTATTTAACCTGAACTCTGGTTAAGAGATTTACTAACATATTTCTTCATGATGATATTAAACGTTATTTTCTCTAGCCAGAGGTTTTTAGTGAAAACAAGGCGAATTTACGCGTCAATAGCTAGCCTATTGCAAGTAAATTCAACGCAGTTATCGCTGAAAATAGCTGTTAGAGATAGATTTATTATCCAGAGTTCAGGTTACTCAAACACATTAATTTATTGGAGCAGAACATGGCAGAATTTACGTTATATACCCAAGACAACGCACCTGAAGAATCAAAATCGCTTATGGCTGATTCAGTAGCCGCATTTGGCATGCTGCCTAACCTTCACGCAGTAATGGCAGAGGCGCCTACGTTACTTAAAGGCTACCAAGTACTGCATGAGCTATTTCAAAAAACGTCGTTTAACGCAGAAGAGTTAACTGTGGTATGGCAAACAATTAACGTTGAGCACGAGTGTCATTACTGTGTACCAGCGCACAGCGCAATTGCCGCTTCAATGAAAGTTGACCAAGATATTGTAGATGCACTAGTAAACAAAACACCACTAGCAGATGCAAAACTTGAAACTTTGCGTGAGACTACACTTGCAATGACACGTGATCGCGGCGTAATTAGCGATGAGCAAATTGAGAAATTTTTTGCAGCAGGTTACGGTAAACAGCAACTACTAGAAATTATTGTTGGTTTATCGCAAAAAGTAATGAGCAACTACACTAACCACCTTGCTGATACACCCGTTGATGAACCATTTAAAAAGTTTGCTAAATAATAGCGGTTTTATAAATGACAAAGGCAGCCTGAGCTGCCTTTTTGTGTTTTAAATACAACGTTATTTAAATTTAACGGCTTTAGTGCTGCGTGTGTAAGTACGTTGCTCAGGTTTAGTCCATTCACCCTTTTTTAAATAAGACGTTGAAACAACAAACGCATCGTTTTTTAGCTCGCTTATCGAGCGTACTTTAGTAATGCCTTCTTTACTGCCAGTTACCTCTTCATACGCAACAAATTGGGTAGGGCTGAGCACTTTCATGGTGCCTTTTGTGTAAAAACCTGCGGTAGTGAAATAGTAAAACACCAACGACTCTTTCTTACTGTCGTAAAAAATCATCGACTCACCACCATATTCACCTTCATTAATAGAGTGCTTGGTATGTATCGCTTTACCATTTAATGCTCGCTCCCATCGACCAATATCTTGTACTGGTTTGGCTCCCTCAGGCACTTTAAAATCGGCCTGCCAAGTACCTAAATAAGGTTTAAATACAGCGAGTTCTTTATCAAGGTTACTTGGGGTATCAGCGGCGTAACTATTAAAGACGTATAAGCATAATACTAAAAATAGGGCTTTAAAGTATGTCATAATTTGGCTCTTATTATTTTGGTTTAACTCTTTTTAGTATAGGCGATCATGAATTGATAAATAAAACATTAATCATCTTCTCACTGCTTTTTTTGGCTGTGATTTGGCTTGCGTATCTATCTCAGTACTTGCCTATTTATGTACCAGGTTATATAAGCTCACTGAGCCTAATCACATATATAATTTACGCTTGGGATAAACGACAAGCAAAGCAATCAACGCATAAAAAAGTAAACCGCACACCTGAGCGCACACTACATATACTGGCGCTAGTTGGCGGTTGGCCCGGTGCACTCATTGCACAGCAATGGCTTAGGCATAAATCGCAAAAGCGACGTTTTATAGTGGTGTTATGGCTATGTATTTTTGGGAATGTGAGTGTAATAGGGGGTATTATATTGTTTGAAGAAAATGCGAGAGTTATGCCTTTAAATTAATGCGTATTTAAAGGCATAAATACAATTTACATGGTGTTTAGTTTGCAGCTTCAGTTTTTGCTACTTCATCTAGATTAACTGTAAGTATGGTTTTTTTATCAACCACGACCCACTTACGATAAGTTTGATAGCCAGGCTTGCTTACTTCAATATCGTATTCACCTTCTTTTAGTTCAATCGCGTCTTGGTATACCGGTTTGATATTCATAATACGCACGCGCGCGTCATTAGGGTTAGTAATTACGGTAAGTGAGATTGGAGCAACCACCTCGGCTACTTCAGCTTGAACATCGGCAACATTGTCTTCAACTTTTTGTTCAGTTTCATTCATATTTGAAGTGTTTGCACAGCCACTTAAAATGAGTAATGCTGCTAGTGCGGTTATTTTTTTCATTGGTACTCCATAAATCATTATAGTAATTAAAATTGCGAAATATCATGGAGGAGTACAAGCGTTAGCTTAACTCGTCATCCTTGACTTTCGTCGGTAAAACTAAGTGTTCATCAACTTTTAAAGTGTATTGTAAAAGCAAAGCCACAATCGCTTTGCTTTATAGTTAATAAGTTACAATAAAACATTATCAAGTGATTGAGTAATGGCTTCACTTCGCTCTACTAGTTGCTCGGCAGTACGATACATCTTTCTCTTCATTAAGGTATTCGCCATTGTAATGTATCGTTTAGATAACTCCTGTTTTAAAGAAACCAAAAGCGAAAAGTCTGATGGTAAATCCACTGACTCCACGTTAATTTGCTCTTCAAATTCTAATAGTTCTTTGTATTGCTCAACGCTTTCAAGTTTTTCTGTGTAGCGATCAAAGCGTGGCTGGTAAAATACAATAGCATCCGCTGTTGGAAATTGAGCTTGTAGGCCTTTATTGATTCTTTCTTGATACGAGCTAAGAGCGTCGATTGCCGCCTCTCTTTTGAGCAGTTCAGCAAATTGCAGCTCTTGTTTTTGCGTATCAGTAAAGATAGCTTTCCCTACGTTTAATAACGATTTTTGTTCAATAACGTTGTCTTCTTCTATAGCTTTTTCGAGCGCTAGCTTGTAATTATCAAAGTGAATTTGCGAAGGTTGATAGACGTAGGTGTCATCAACCTGTTTTAAATCAATAATTAGCTGAGGAATACTATTATTATCAACTTCGTTATAACGAGATTGTTCTAAAAGTAGATTAATTCGTGATGTAATATCAAAAATAATAGATTGCCTTTCTCTTAAAATACTCTCAAGCTGTACAGAGAGCTTTTCTGAGTCAGGGTAGTATTCAAGTGCTTGCGTGTAAACATCTATAGTTTCGTCGAAGTTCTTAAACTTGCCACCACTATTGTTTATCTGATTAGCCATACCATCGAAACTTTGCAAAACACTCTCTTGATTTACACGCAATAACCCTTGTTTTAAAACGTCGTATTGTGGCGGTATTTCAGAAAGTTTATCGAGTATGCTGGGGCCATTCCATGACATCCATGTTTTTACTTGTTGGTTTATAGCTTGAGCATTGTCTAACTTAGCTTCGAGCTGTTTTATAGTGTTGTTATTAGATAAGTAATATTGCCCTACCAATACTGAGGCAATTACCAAGCTTGCGACTAATGCGACAGCCGGTTTGTAATTTTGCTTTAATTTAGCTAAAACGGGATTGAGCGAGCTTAATCTATCAGACGCGTTTAATGCAATTGCTTTATTTAAGCTACCCCATAACCATAACGGACAGTTACTAGGGCGTTTTGCTGAGGTATCTTTCGCTAGTTTATCAGCTGCTACACGATTAAATGGATGTTTGCTGCTTAATAGCTCAAGCGCTATACATGCGTAAGAAAACACATCATCTTTAACTGAAGCCTCAGCTCCTTTAAGTTGCTCAGGGCTTGCATAGGTGGGAGTGTAACCACCTACAACAGCAGCATTTTGCTCGTTTTGAACAGCATAAGCATCTTCAATGGTTTTATGTTTTGCAATACCAAAATCAAGCACTTTTAAGTTGCCGTTAGAATCAAAAATAATATTTGATGGCTTTAAATCATTGTGGATGACACCGCGTGCATGTGCGTAAATCAGGGCATTAGCTAATTGCTCTAAAATCACCTTCGCTTTTTTAAACACCATACCTGTGGGTTTGTTTCTTTTTATTATTTGCTCAAGTGTTTCACCTTCAACAAGCTCCATCGTTACATAATGAAGATCGCCATCTGAACCTGCAGAATACACTTTAACAATATTGGGATGGGCTAACTGTTGTGTTTTAGTGGTTTCATCTTTAAGGAGAGTGATGGCCTCTTCTGAGTGTGAAAACTCTTCGAGTAACACCTTTATTGCAACAAATACTTCGGGGCGACTTGGGCTTTCTAAAAATAAATCCCTTGCACGATAGATATAACACATACCGCCCTGGCCAATTAATTCTTCAACCAAGTAACGAGCTGATATTTTTTTACCAATTAGGTTTAGTTTATTTTTAGCCTGTGGCTTTTTGAGATTTGAATCAAGCGACGCTATCTGAGTTTTATCGTTAGAGTTATTGATACCGCTCATTATAAATCCTTTTATTGTGTATATATAAATAATTGCAAAGGTGAATTTTTATCGTTTTTATCAATTCTCCCTTTGATAACTGCAGTATTTTTACAAAAAAAGATTACTTTAGCAATCTTTCTGGCGTAGAAGTTTCATACAAAATCGGTTACGTCGTCTGTTGAAACTCACTTAAAACTTATTTTTATTTTTAAACTTAAAAAATAACTTCCTTAAAACCGCTGCAAAAGGCGTTAAAGGTACATTCAGCGATAATCATTCACTTTATTTTTCATGAGATAAAGTTTGCGGAAGTGTGCTGAAAAAGGAACATTCAAACAGGAGTTTAATTATTGGATTTCATATTTCTAGGTTTATTAAATTTATCATTGTCTTCAAATTTAAATATCTGTGTATATTTTTATATATTAATTTCAATGTTGACAATAGTTTCGCTTCTACTTTATCCTACTGAAAATGTAGATTTATGGGACTGACTTATCAAATGGAACTGATACTAAATATAACTAGTTATCATAGACTCTCGCCTGAAATTGAAGCTTCTAAAACAACTAAACACTCCCTTATTTTCGGCCGGTCCGAAACGTGCGATTGGCATTTGCCCGATCCTGAAAAAATAATCTCTAGCCGGCACGGCCGTATCGAAAAAGAAGGCGATTCGTTTTATTTATACGATACCTCCACTAACGGAACGTTTGTTAATTTTGGCGTGTCTGCGCTTGGTCAAGGTAATAAACACCGTTTAGCGCACAGTGATGTAATTACTGTGGGGGATTTTCAAATTGAAGTCGAGTTAGCTGATTCTCAATCTACGACAGCATACACAGAAGCCCGCTCTAATACGGATGACTTTGCACTAAGAAATAGTGCTCCAGCACCCGAAATAGATAATTTTTCTTCAAGTGATTTATTTTTAAATGAATCTATTTTAGATGAGTCAATGCCTTCTGTTTCAATGAAAGAAGAAAGCATGGCACAGCCTGATAATCAAATTCCTGAAAATTGGGATGAATTATCACATCTAATGAACCCTGATGTATCAGTCTCACCGCAAAACCATTTTGATGATATTGCAGTGGCAGAGCTACCCGTTAACGTTGAGCCACAAAAAACACCAGAACCCGTTAAGCAGCCAGTAAAACAATCGCAAACACAGGCTAGTACCGCAAGCGCTAATTCCGCCTTATCTGAGGCGTTTTTAAAAGGTTTAGGTGTTAAAGCTGAGCTTCAAAATGCTCTCAATACACCTGAGTTATGGTTCGAAATGGGTCAAAGCTTAAATTTATTATTAAACGAGTTAATGGAGTCATTAAGACAACGAGCTTTGGTAAAAAATCAATTACGCTTGAATCAAACCATGTTTCAAACTAAACAAAATAACCCGATTAAGTTTTCTGCAGATATTGATGATGTTATTCAGAATTTATTCATCAGAAATAGTGCAAGCTTCCTGTCGTCTCGTGAATCAATTAAAGAAAGCTTTACTGATACTCGAAGACATGAACATGCTTTATTAGCAGGAGCTGATGGTGTACTTAAAGGGATTTTAGAGCAGGTTTCTCCTCAGCAGATATCCCAGCAAGTAAACGAAAACTCGAATGTATTAAAAATTATTCCAGGCCAGTCAGAAGCAAAATGTTGGAAGATATACCAAAGCCTTCATGAAGAGTTAGCACAGGACGTAAATGCCAAAGGTGCCATGGCGTTATCTGACGATTTTTTAAAGGCTTATAATGATAAAACTCAAGAAACGTTTTAGGAAGGAAAGTAAATAATGACTAAATTTAAGCTCTTTTTTATGAGCATTAGCCTACTCTTTTTGACGGTTGGGTGTACCACCGTTAACAAAATAGTGCCGCCTTCAACTGATTTAATTATTAATGTTTCTAAAGATGTAAATCCCGACACATCAGAGAGACCGTCGCCAGTTGTCATGAAAATATTTGAACTAAGTTCAAGAACTATTTTTGATACTCAGGATTTTTTTAGTTTATACGAAACACCTGAAAAACTATTAGGCCCAGATTTACTTAAAAAAGATGAGCTAGAACTACAACCAAACTCAGTACAAAAATACAAAATGAGCCTTAATAGAAATACCCGTTACGTGGGTGTTGTTGTGGCTTATAGAGATATCGACCAAGCAAGGTGGAGAGCAGTTATTGAGGTTGACCCTACTGGCTATGACGATATAAATGTAAATGTTGAAGCAATTGCAACATACATGAGAGAGCGATAAAAAGGATTTGTAAAATGGGTGACAACACTCGTGTTGCGTGGACTGAAGGGATGTTCTTAAGGCCGCAACATTTTCAACAATCAGATAAGCATTTTTCTAATTTAATAAACCAATTATGTAAGGGCAATTTATCTGATCCGTGGGGCATACTTGATATAAGTATAGACACACAGTTATTGGGCTCAGGGCAGTTAGCTCTTGAGTCTTTAAGTGCCATTACGCCAGACTTGCTCCCAATTGAAATGCCACAGTCTACTCCTTTACCTGAGCCATTAGTGGTTAATAAAGATGTGTACGATGAAGTGGTATACCTTGCCATCCCGGCAATCAAAAATAGTGGTATTAATATTTCAGCATTGGATGAGAATATTGTTACGCGCTATAAGCTAAATGACTTAACTGTAAGTGATGACTCACTAGGAACTCAATCCCAAGAGATTATTCAGGTTGCTAAAGTTTATAGCAAGCTTATGCTATCTTCTGATGACAGTGCTGGGTATATTTTACTGCCTGTTGCACGCATTATTGAAGTAAGTAGCGAAGGCAGCATTAAACTTGATACTAAATATATACCTCCCTCTTTAAAAGTGGGTCAATGCAAGCCATTACATGGTTTAGTAAGAGAAATAGGTTCTATGATAAAACAGCGCGCAGAGAGTATATCTGTACGTTTATGCCAAGGCTATGCAGGAAGCACTTCGGTTGCCGACTTCATCATGCTGCAAACCCTTAATAAATACGATGCTATTTTTGACAATCTACTTAGCGTGAATAACATCCACCCAAATGTATTTTATACTCGTCTTATCGAGCTTGCCGGCGAGCTATCGACTTTTAGCACTGCAAATAAACGAGTACCAAAGTTGCCTAAGTACGATCATAATAATTTGGCTAAAGTCTTTGCTGAAGTAGTCAATTTCTTATATCAATCTTTAAGCCATGTCATTGAACAAACTGCGACAGAAATTAAACTAGAACAAAGTAAGTTTGGTATTTCGTTTGGGGCACTAAAAGATAAGTCTATACTCAATTCGGCACAATTTGTTTTAGCAATTAAAGCAAGTGTACCGCACGAAGAGCTGCGAAAAATACTGCCCTCACAAATTAAGATCGGTAGTGTCGAAACTATACGCGACTTAGTTAATAACCAAATTCCTGGTATTACCATTAGTAACTTACCAACGGCACCGCGCCAAATCCCATACCATGCAGGTTTTCATTACTTTGAGTTAAACAAGCAGGGTGAACATTGGGAAAAACTTCGTTCAAGTGGTGGTATCGCTATCCACTTATCGGGTAATTACCCTGAGCTACAAATAAGCCTTTGGGCAATTAGAACTTAACTTTTAAAGGAAGAGTTTCAATGGATGAAACCATTATAAAACCTCGCCCTGGTAGACTAGGGCGTGACACTTCAAACACTCCTAATGTTGATAACGATACTGATAAAACAGTAATGTCTATTGAGCCCGCTGCCAGCAGTATTACTAATACGTCTAAAGTTTCAATTTTTAAAAACCCACTTTTAGAAGCGGCAACAGATTGTTTTTCAATTGTAATTTCTATTAGCCAAGCTAAAGAGATGACAAATATTGCTGCTTTAAAGCATCGCTGTGTTGAGGCTGTGAAGCGCTTTGAAGTTGAAGTGCGCAACCATGGGCTTTCTAAAGATGTAATCACTAACTCGCGTTATTGCTTGTGCGCGATTTTAGATGAATCAGTTTTAAATTCTAAATGGAGCTCAATGGAGTGGGCTGATGAGAGTTTACTATCGACGTTTCATAAAGAAACGTTTGGCGGTGAATACTTTTACACCCTGCTTGATAACGCACTGGCTCAACCTGAACAACACAAACAATTTATTGAGCTGCAGTACCATTGCTTGAATTTAGGCTTTAAAGGTAAATACAGATTAGACAACGGTGGCGATACTAAAATAGAAGAATATCGTTCTCAAATGTATCACCTTTTAAATCAATTAGATGGTCCATTGAACAATAAACTTTCACCTAATTGGAAGCAGCGTGTTGCCGCTGGCGTAGAGCTTAGAAATCAAGTTCCGCTTTGGGTGATTTTTTCAGTGTTGGGTTTAGTGCTGTTAATGGTTTACTTATTTATCAACATGAAACTAAACGACGGCGTTGCTTCACTTAACGACAAGCTAGCTGTGATTCACCCTATAGCGCAAAACGAAAGTATAGATAAAAAAGATAAACAACTATTAGTACTTGAGCAGTTACTGCAAACAGAAATTCAGATGGGGATAGTTACAGTAAAGAAAAACCTAGACCGCATACGAATTTCAATAAACAGCGAAAGCTTATTTAATCAGGGCGACGCAAAATTACTACCGTCAATTCAGCCCATTTTAGAAAAGCTAGCACTTAGTTTGGAAGGAACAAAAGGACGTATTTTAATTACTGGGCATACCGATGATACGCCTATTCGGACTGATAAATACCCATCAAATTGGCACCTTTCTTTAGCCCGTGCAACGCAAGTTGCTAATTCTATGGCTAAAAGTACAAACCTAAGTGGCCGTCTATGGCCTGAAGGTAAAGGTGCTGCAGAGCCTATCGCCAGCAATTCAGATTCAGCTTCTCGGTCACTAAACCGACGAATTGAAATCGATTTATTATTTTAATGAGGCTGACATGAGTTTTTCACACAAAATAAAAAAAATTACTTACGTACTCACTTCTAAAACAGCCATGTTAATTATCGGCTTTTTGGCGTTATCTTTATTAATTTGGTTTGGCGGCCCGCTTATTGCGGTTGCTGACTTTATTCCTTTAGAGAGTGTAGCGGCACGGCTGTTAACAATTTTGTTTGTTATTTTAGTGTTTGCTATCACCAAAATTTATAGCTTAACGCAACAAAGCAAACGCGATGAGAAAATGGCCGATGAGCTAATCGAAAGCGATGAGTCGAACAGTAACGAGGTGAATGAAGAGATCACCACGTTAAAAAACCGCATGAATGAGGCCATCAACTTACTTAAAGATGTAAAGCTATTTAAGGGTAAAAATATATATCAATTACCTTGGTATATTATGATTGGCCCGCCTGGGGCCGGTAAAACAACGGTTATTAATAACTCAGGCTTAGACTATCCGTTAAAAGATAAGTTAGGTGTTGATTTAGTGCACGGTGTAGGTGGTACACGAAACTGTGATTGGTGGTTCACTAATAAAGCCGTACTTATTGATACCGCAGGACGATACACAACACAAAGTAGCCACGCAAAGCATGACTCGCGCGCCTGGGAAGGCTTTTTAGGGCTTTTACGCAAGTACCGCCCGCTACGCCCCATTAATGGTGTAATGATCAGCATGGGTATTTCTGAGCTCATGAGTCAAACTAAAACAGAGCGTAATCTGCATGCCCGCGCAATTAAACAGCGCTTACAAGAATTACAAAATCAGTTGGGTATGACTTTTCCGGTGTACGTCATTCTTTCTAAAGTTGATTTAATTGAAGGTTTTAGAGAGTTTTTTGGCGAGCTTACAGAAGAGGAATGCGAGCAAGTTTGGGGGGTTACTTTTGAGTTAGACCTAGATAAAGACACTCAAGTTGAAGCGTTTAATAAAGAGTTTCACGCGTTAATTTCAAAACTGACAGAAATGCTTAATCGTAGGTTGATTAACGAGCGTAATGAAGAAATACGAGCCAAAATTTTTGAATTTCCGAGACAACTTCGTGTGCTGCAAGGTGTAGGCGATGCGTTTTTAAAAGAAATTTTTACCCCTAACGCCTATGAAGAACTCCCTATGTTTAGGGGCGTGTATTTGACCAGTGCCACTCAAGAAGGGAAGCCAGCTAGCTTTTTAAATGATGTAAACTCAGCAGATTCTAGCTATATAAATCAATCGAAAAGCTTCTTTATTAAAAACGTTTTAGAAGGTGTGATTTTCCCTGAGCAAAACCTAGCAAGTACTAACAAACATCACGATAAGCAGAACAAATGGCTGAGAGTAGGTAGTATTTCTTTAGCTAGTATTGCGGTAATTGGTTTTTCTATTTCGTGGTACTTTAGCTTTGCATGGAATAATAATTTAATGGCTGCTACAGATGAAGCCATTGAAACTTATCAGGAGCTAGATGGAGCCTCGTTTGATAGAAGTAACTTATTAGTATTAAACGACAGGCTCAATGCGCTAAGAAATTTACCAGCTAACAATCCTGCGTTAGTTGATGACGATGAATCTCAGTCGATAGGTTTTAATAAGCTTAATGAAATTAAACAGTCATCTACACAAGCCTATAACAGGTCTCTACAAACGTATTTAGAACCTTATATAGCCAATACGTTAATTAAAGAAATGGAAGCGCATCCAGAGCACCTTAGCTATTTATACGAGACGCTAAAGTGCTATTTAATGCTATTCCAACCTGAGTACTTTGAAAGTGAAGATATTTCGGCTTGGTTTAATGCATACCTTGAAAGAAACCTACCAGGTGATAAAAATGCGCTGACTCGTGGCCAGTTGATGAACCACATTGCTGCCTTATTAGAGCTTGGTGTTAGTCAAACAAAAATAGATAATCAAGCAGTGCGTATAGCTAGAGCTGAGTTAACTAAGTTACCAATAGCCGAAAGAGCATACCAACGCCTACAAGCTGATTTTCTTGATAGCAGCATTCCGCCGTTTAGGTTAACAGACATTATTAGTTTTGAAAGTGCGCAAAAATTCACGTTCAGAAACAATGGCGAGCTGACTCGAAGTATTCCTGGTTTATATACCTTTAACGGTTTTCACGGCATTTTTAATGTTGAGAAAAGTAAAATGCTTGGCAATTTGATGGCAAGCAGCTGGGTATATGGCGAGGAGGCATCGGGCACTTATGATATTTCTAAAGAAGAAATTGAAAAGAAATTAGAGCAACGTTATTTTCAAGATTATATCTTCTTTTGGCAGTCATTTATCGACGATCTAAGCCTAAATCAGTACAGCTCACCTGCTGAGGGTGTCAATATTACAGATGTACTAGCAGGTTCAGAAGCACCGATTAAAAACATTATTATGGCTGTGCAAAAAAATGTGCAATTAACCAAACTGCCGGTGTCAGAGAACCAAAAAGCAGCGGGTAAAGTTGCCGCTAATGCTGCTGAAATTGCAATGCAAACTAAAGCCAATAGAATTAAACGTTTTTTACCTGACGAAGCCCCTAAGTTTGATATCAAGCTACCTGGTTATCAGGTTGAGGAAGCGTTTGAAGATGTTATAAATATTGATACTCAGCAATTAGATAACATTCAGAAAAATCTCAGAGAACTTAATGTATATCTAACTAAGCTAGATAGAGGCGATCAGTTAAAGTCATCGATAAAAGATCAAATCAGTGGAAAAAGTAAACCAAGTTTCATTCGCCAACTTGAGTTTCAAAGCCGTGATCTACCTTACCCATTTAATAGTTGGTTATTAGATATAAGCAGAGATACCAGTAATATCACTAAAAATAGCGCTAACAGACACTTAAATGAGATTTGGAAAAGCCAGGTTTTACGCGAGTACAACGCAGCTATTGTGGGCCGATACCCATTCTCTCCTTATGCACAAAAAGAAGTGAATATGAAAGACTTTACACGTTTCTTTGGACCAGATGGCACCATTGATAGCTTCTTCACTAACTATGTAGCGCCTAGTGTGGATATGAGTTCGAGTCCGTGGAAGTTTGAAAAAGACATTGGCATAAGCGCTGATACTCTAGCCATGTTTGAACTAGCCCATCAAATTCAAACTGTGTTCTTCGATGGTGGAAGTGCAACTCCTAGAATTGAGTTTGGCTTACGTCCGCTATCGTTGGATAAAACTACATCGAGCTTAATGATTGAAATTGATGGTCAATCAATGATTTACCGCCATGGCCCCTTAAGAGTTACAAACTTTGTTTGGCCAGGCGCAAGTGGACAAAGTAAAACGCGAGTTGTATTCACGCCGCCTAATGGAGGGCGCTCTGTAAATACGACTTACCAAGGTGAATGGTCGCTTTATCGCATGTTGGATGAGTTGAGCGCTAAAAGAGCAAAAACACGTGAGGATTTAGAGTTACATTTTTCTCTCATGGGTAACAACGCAAAAGTTGAGCTATTGCCAAAATCAATTAGACATCCATTTTGGAATAAAAGTGTAGAGAAGTTTTCATGTCCGACCCGATTATAAATATAGGCTACCTTGGCAAAGTCCCTAGCTTAGGGGACTTTGTTCAAGACAGCGTTTCGAAAGAATTTTCAGAGCACTGGGAGCAATGGCTGCAAGCAGCTATTGCTGTAAGCAAAGAACAGTTGGGTGACAATTGGCAAGATAACTACCTAACAGGCCCTGTATGGCATTTTGCATTATCGCCAAATATTGTCGGTGATAAAGGTGTAATGGGAACTCTGTTACCGAGCATGGATGCAGTAGGGCGTCATTATCCATTTACGGTAGCCAGTACATTAGAAGTTGCGCCAATAGAAGTATTAAATTCGGGCGTCTTCTCCTTAGAGTATGAAGACACTGTACTTAAAGTGCTAGATAGCTCTGTTGACCTTTTCATGTGGAGAAAAGAGGTTGCTAAATCGATAAGAACGCTTTCAGAGCCTAAAAAGCAGCTTAGTATTTCTCTCTCTAGTGACAAAAATAAAGAGGGTGAAGCATTTGAGTTCTCAGGTGATGAGCTATCAAGTGATGTTTTAAAAGACGCCCTTCATGCACTTTTATATAAAAAGCATGGTGACTATAGTGTTTGGTGGACTCACGGTTCATGCAATATAAAGCCTATGATGCTCGTTACTTCAGGACTACCGCCTGTTAACCAAGTTGCAGCTATGTTAGATGGCCGATGGAAGCATTGGGAATGGAATTACACACAGGTAAAAAATAGTGATTAGCAATTTAAGTACAAGTTACGCAATAACTCATCGCGGTGCTGTTAGGCAATTAAATGAAGACTCCCATGTCGAAATTAACAGCCATAACTTATGGGTAGTAGCCGATGGAATGGGCGGACATGAAGCGGGTGAAGTTGCAAGCCAGCTTGTTGTTGACGTGATTAGAGCAAAAGTAGAAGAAAAGACATTAGCTACGCTTAGCGTTTCGCATATTGTTTCAGCTATTGAAGATGCAAATCGTCAATTAAATGAATACAGTGCTCAGTACTTAGGAAGCAAAACAGCGGGCAGTACAGTAACTGCTTTATTTATAAAAGATAATCAATATTACGTTTTATGGGTAGGCGACAGCAGAGCATACATGCTACGAAATGGTCAATTACAGCAAATATCGCGGGACCATAGCCAAGTGAACGATCTTATCGATGAAGGCGTAATTTCAGTTGAGGAAGCGAAAACGCACCCGCTTTCGAATGTGATTACACGCGCTGTGGGCGTTACAGACGAAGTTAAAGTAGATGTAGTACAAGGTGAAGTAAATACTAATGATATTTTCTTGCTTTGTTCAGATGGGTTAACAGGTGAATTGTCTGATGAAGAAATATGTTTGTCATTAGAACCTAATAGTATTATAGATTCAGGTATGGCGCTTATGCATTCTTCTTTAGTAAGAGGTGCACGTGATAATGTTACCTGTATTATAATAAAATACGGTCATGAAAATTTTAGTAGCAAATCGGAAACATACAAAATTCAAGATGAAGCTACAATTCCACTTTTTACTAAATAATTATTTTTTAATAATGATATAAATTTAGGTGTTAATTAATTTATAATACAGGTTCATTGTTTATATAATTGCAATTCTTATGATTTGAACGCAATTGTAACTGGGCTTGTATTTTAATATAAAGAATGTAATATGAAATCCGCTCCGCTTTATTGGAGTTTTATGGATAATTATTAGGACGACGGAATGTTTGTATTTGAAGAGTATATTTCCCCTATTTCTGAAACTGAAATCGCAGGCTTAGACCCGCGCTCGGATGTTTCTCCTACGTCGACTTATTACGCCTTAAAAGATTTAAGAAACCAACTTCGTGCCGCAGAAAGAAACGCGCTAGTAGACGAGGAGGGTATTTCATCACTTGCTCGCGACTGGTTACCTTTACTAGAACAATGCAGCAACGCGCTAAAAACAGAAAGCAAAGATATTGAGTATTTAGCGTGGTTTATTGAAGCTCTTTGTCGAATCCATGGTTTTAAAGGACTTGCTTTTGGCTTTAAAGTGGCCAGCCACTTATTAGATAATTATTTCGACGCGCTATATCCCTCCCTTGATGCAGACGATGAAATTTCGGACAAAGTATCAGCGCTTGGCGGATTAAATGGTTCCGCAGGTGAGGGGACTCTGATTATCCCCATTAAGAGCATACTTTTAACTGACAGTGTTAGCTTAGACCCTTTTACATTTTGGGAGTATCAGCAAGGTTATGATATTTCGAGGCTAAATGATGAGAAAAGAGAGAAAAAGCTAGCACAGGGCGCGGTCGATTTTGAATTAATCGAAAAAAGTGCTGCAGAGACAAGTACAGAATTTTTTGTAACGTTAAAACAAGATATTGAAGAGGCGATTACTGAGTTTGCCCAGCTTAGCGATGTGATGGATAAAGTGACGGGGCAGCCGCAACCTACCTCAAATATTAAACAAGCGCTTGAGGTAAGTTTGGCGGCCGTTAATCATATTGCTGCAGACAAACTTGTTGCAGCAGAACAGGCGTTAATATCAGAGCAAACGCAAGAGCAACTCACTCAAAACGATGAAGAGCAAAATGCAGTTGAGGCGCCTAAAAAGGCCATTAGCCAAGCAATTGATTCACGTGAGAATGCAATAAATAAGCTTAAAGAAATAGCGGCGTTTTTTAGAAAAACCGAACCGCATTCTCCAATGTCATACACGATAGAACAAGTGATTCGATGGAGCGAATTATCGCTGCCTGAATTATTAAATGAATTAATAACAGATAGTGATGCTAGGACCGGGTACTTTAAGTTGTCTGGCATTAAGATCAGCGAAACTGAAACATAAGTAAAAGGAGTTCTCTATGAGTATCCATGATAAATTAAAACGAGTACGTAAGCCTCGCGTTCACATCACTTATGATGTTGAAACTGAAGGAACTGCGGTAAAAAAAGAATTACCATTTGTTGTTGGTGTAATGGGTGATTTTTCAGGTGATAACACTGAAGCACTAAAGCCGTTAAAAGATAGACGCTTTATTCAAATTGATCGTGAAAACTTTAATGATGTTTTAAAACGCATGAGCCCTTCGTTAAAACTCGTTGTAGAAAATACACTGAGTGATGATGACTCTCAATTTGAGGTTAACCTTAGCTTTAAATCAATCGATGACTTTGAGCCGGCTGCGGTTGTTAATCAGGTTGAACCATTGCGTAAGCTAATGGAAACACGTAATAAATTACGCGATCTAATGACCAAGATTGACCGCTCAGAAGAGCTAGAAAATGTTTTAGAAGAAGTATTAAGTAATACTTCAAGCCTTGATTCTATTGCTAAGGAACTTAAGCTAGAGGAGACTGAAAAATGAGTGCAGAGCAACTAAGTACTGAATTAGAGTCAACAGCTGAGGCAAGCTCATCGTTACTAGAGCAAGCAATTGGCGCCACTAAGCAAACTGATGCAAGTCGTGCAGAAGAGCTACTTAAAACGTTAACTGAAGAGGCATTAAAAGGCACAGTTCAATGGAATAAAAACATGACTGTGACGTTTAATGAAGCAATTCAATTAATCGATCAGAAAATATCAAAGCAGCTTAGTGTTGTTATGCACAGCGACGAGTTTCAAAAGTTAGAAGGTTCTTGGCGTGGGTTACACCACCTTGTAATGAACTCTGAAACAAGCTCAACGCTTAAAATTCGTGTTTTAAACATGAAGAAAAAAGAACTACATAAAGATTTAAGCAAAGCTGTTGAATTTGATCAAAGCCAAACATTTAAAAAGATTTACGAGTCTGAATTTGGTACACCAGGTGGCGAACCTTATGGCACCATTGTGGGTGACTTTGAATTTACTAACCACCCAGAAGATGTTGAAACGTTAAGCTTAATGTCGAATGTGGCAGCGGCTGGCTTCTGTCCATTTATTGCAGCTTCTTCTCCGTCTTTATTTGGCTTTGATAACTGGGAAGAATTGACTAAGCCTCGTGATCTAGAAAAAGTGTTTGAATCATTAGAGTACACAAAATGGCGCTCGTTCAGAGACAGCGATGATTCGCGTTTTGTATCGCTAACTATGCCTCGTTTCTTATCACGCTTACCTTACGGTGCTGCTTCTAAACCTGTAGAAGAGTTTAACTTTGAAGAGTTTGAAGTTGAACCAAAAGCAGGCCGTTCAGTAAGTACTGATAATAGCGACTACTGCTGGAGTAATGCTGCTTACGCAATGGCTACTAATATGACCAAAGCGTTTTCACAATACGGCTTTTGTACTGCAATACGTGGTGCTGAAGGCGGCGGCAAAGTTGAAGGTTTACCAACCCATATTTTCACAAGTGATGATGGCGATCCGGATCTTAAATGCCCAACGGAAATTGGTATAACAGACCGTCGTGAAGCAGAGCTTAGTAAACTGGGTTTCTTACCTTTATGTCACTACAAAAATACTGATTATGCCGTTTTCTTTGGTGGCCAAAGCTGTCAAAAACCGCAAGTATATTCAACGCCTGACGCGACGGCTAATGCTGCTATTTCAGCACGCTTACCCTATTTAATGGCTACATCTCGTTTTGCACATTACTTAAAAGTTATGGCGCGCGATAAAATTGGTAGCTTTATGGAAGCAGAAGATGTTGAATCATGGCTAAACCGTTGGATTCTATCGTATGTAAATGCGACAGAGGGCGGTGGTCAAGATATCAGAGCACGCTACCCGTTAGCCGATGCGAAAGTATCAGTTAAAGAAATACCAGGTCAGCCAGGTGCTTATAACGCAGTGGCATGGTTAAGACCTTGGCTACAAATGGAAGAGCTTACTTCTTCATTACGTCTTGTAGCTAAAATTCCAGAGATTGGTTAATTAACTAATCTTTAGCGTTAAGGATAATGCAGTAAAATGAATCACGAAGAGTTTTCATTTATAAATCAAGACTACGCTTTTCATCAAAAGTCGCAGTCTAGAATTAGCGATAATGATGCTTTGCTTGATAGGTTTTTAAACGAGAAAAACTTAGATAAGGCACTGTTATTGTGGCTTGAAGGCTCTTCTGATTCTCCCATTTCTTGGACCAAAGAATCGCTTGGTCCTTACTTACAACGAATTATTGTTGAACTCGATCAATTAATTTCTCAGCAACTAAATAGTATTATTCATGATGCGCGCTTTCAAAAGATAGAGGCTAGCTGGCGTAATCTATGGTGGTTAACCCTTCAAACAGAACAATACGACAAAGAAAATAAAGTAAAAATAAAAGTATTAAACTGTGATTGGGCAACCCTCTCTAAGGATGTCAGTAAAGCAATAGATTTCGACCAAAGTTACTTTTTTCAGTTACTTTATCAAAGTGAATTTGATAGTGCCGGTGGTGAGCCTTTTGGTGTGGTAATTGGCGACTACGAAATTAGTAATATGCCTTCTAATGGCACTATTTATAACGACATTGATACTATTAAAGAAATCTCGCGTACCGCAGCAGCCGCATTTTCTCCCTTTATATGTTCAGCGTCCCCTAATCTCTTTGGCGCAGATAGTTTTTCTGATCTTGGGTATTACGCAGATTTATTTAATCAATTTGAACAGCCTGAATATGTAAAATGGCAAAGCTTTAGAGAAATGGAAGAGGCGCGCTTTGTTGGTTTAACGTTGCCACATGTTTTAGTAAGAGCACCTTACAGCAACGATGGTAAACGCCATCAAGATTTTTATTTTAAAGAACAAATTAAAAACCCCGAAACAGATATGCTATGGGGTAACGCTGCGTTTCAGTTTGTATCAACAATAGTTAGAGCGTACTGTGATAGTGGCTGGTTTGGGCATATTAGAGGCATAGAGCCGGGAAAAGTATCAAAAGGGCTAGTTACAGGCCTCGCCAAAGATAGTTTTGCAAATGATACATACCAAAAAGAAGCAAAACCACCACTTGATTTATTAGTGACAAGCAAATTTGAAAAACAGTTTTCTGAACTTGGTTTTATTCCAGCCTCATCAGTAACCAATACTGAGCATATTGTTTTTTATAGCAACGCCTCGGTCCAAAAAGCAAAAAATTACGAATCTAGTGCAGCTAACATTAATGCGCGCCTTTCATCTATGTTGCAGTACATTTTATGCGTATCTCGTTTTGCACATTATTTAAAAATATTAGCACGGGACAGAGTGGGCTCTTACATAAATGCCCATGCGTGCGAACGTGACCTACAGTCATGGATCAACAATTATACAACCGCATCAGACTCTGCATCAGAGCAAATCAGAAGTAAATACCCACTGAGTAATGCGCGTATTAAAGTAAGTGAAAACAAAGCAAACCCAGGTCATTTTTTTTCTGTTTTACAATTACAACCCCATTTTCAATTAGATCAAATGGTCTCGAGCATTAAATTAATAACAGAGCTCAGTCCTCACCACAAAATAAAGGAATAACCATGAAGAAAATACATAGCTCGATTCGCGAGGGAAAACTAACTGAAGCACTCTCTTTATGTGCTACAGAGCTTCAAGATGAGCCTTTGAATTTTGACATAAGAAGTATCTATGCAGAATTACTTTGCATCAATGGTGATCTAGAAAAAGCAGATAAACAACTCGACTTTATGGTTCAAAAGAATCCTGAGTTTGCTGTCGGTGCTGTAAATCTTAGACATTTGATCCGTGCTCAGCAATCACGAATAGACTTTTACCAAGGTAAAGGGATCCCTAAATTATTTCATGATGCTGATGAGATAGACACATTGTTTTTAAAAATGCATGTTGCATTGCTAGAGGGCGAAATAGACGAAGCAGCTGAGCTTTCTGCGCAAATGGAAGTTTTAAGAGTTAAGACATTAAGTGATGCAGAGTCTGTGGCACGCGACTTGGACGATACATTAAACCCTTATTTAGAGGTGCTAGGCACAAATGGTGAATTCTACTTGGCAAATTTTAATGAAATTGAGTCGATAAAAGTAGAGCCTGTAAGTTCAGTATTAGAAAGTATTTGGCTGCGCGTTGAAATAACGATTAAAGAAGGCCCTTCAGGTACAGCGCACTTACCGCTTGTCTATGCCAATGCTGAATCGGATCTAGAAAAATTAGGTCAGGTCACGGATTGGGTTGAACTAAAAGATGAATTTATTATTGGTAAAGGCATGAAAATGCTGTTTGTGAATGATGAAGCCATCACAATTCCTAATTTAAAAATTAATGCTGTAGAAGCAGCATAATTTATATTTGAGCAATAATGATAGAACATAAGCAGCAGCTTCAAGCATCAATTTTAGATAGGCTCATTGATGATGAGCCTGACTTTCAAGATGCCCCATCGCGTACCGAAGGGATCACAATAAGTGAGCTACGCAAAAATGTGCGAAGAGACATAGAAGCGCTGCTCAATGCCCGAATACAATGGCATACGTGGCCTGCACAATATAGTGAGCTTGCTACATCGTGTTTATCGTACGGTTTACCTGATTTTTCAAGTATGTCGGTCAGTTCGCATGAAGGCCGAGCACTGCTATGCGAGACAGTTAAAAACACTATTTTAAAATTTGAGCCACGATTTTTAGAAGTTGAAGTATTTACTGATGAGGAAGTGCCGGTTAACCGCGTTTTAAACTTGCGTATTAATGCGCTCTTATACGCTGATCCTGAGCCAGAATTTATAAGCTTTGATTCAGAAGTAGAGCCTGTAAATTTAGGTATGAAGATTATTGAGGCATCTTTATGAACGATGAATTATTAAAGTATTACAATCGTGAATTAGCATTTGTGCGTCATTTAGGTAAAGACTTTGCTGAAAAATACCCAAAAGTAGCAGGTCGCTTAAAGCTCAGTGAAGATCATGTTGAAGACCCTCATGTATCACGACTTATTGAATCGTTTGCGTTTTTAACTGCCAATATTAGGCAAAAGCTAGATGACAGTTTTCCTGAACTAACAGATGCTTTGTTAGGTCAAATGCTCCCAGATTACCAAGCACCTATCCCTTCTATGTCGATAGTAAAACTAGAAGCCGAAAACCTTTCAACCGCAGGTGTTGTAATTCCAAGAGCAAGTGAGGTTGAAACTAACGTGGATTCAATGAAGCAATGTAAGTTTCAAACCTGTTACGAAACCTACCTTTGGCCCATTGAAATTACGAAAGCCCAGTTTGATAACAGTCCTTTTGTTGCCCCTAAGCCGCGTTGGCATGAAAAGGCAAAGTCTATATTTAAGTTAGAGCTTACTGGTGAATATAAGGGTGTATCACTTGCTGAAACGGGTTTAGAAAAACTTCGTGTATATATAAACGGGCAATGGCACCATACTCTTAAAGTTTATGAACTTTTATTTAAACACAGCATTGGTTTAGCCGTAGATAATGGCGAAGAAGGCATCAAATACTTATCAAAAAACCAATTAAAAGCGGTCGGGTTTGAAACACACGAATCCGTTGTCCCTTACTCTCAGCGCTCTGCTGCCGGGTATCGATTACTGGTTGAAAACTTCACCTTTCCTGAGAAGTTTCGTTTTTTTGAACTTGAAGGTATACGTGGTGCATTGCCTAAAAACTCCAACAAATGTGATATTTATATATACCTTGATACCGAATCAAGTGAGCTTGAAAAACAGGTTGATGAGGATATGTTTTTGCTCGGATGTACGCCAATAATTAACTTATTCGAACAAGAGCTTGAGCCAATTCGCCCTGAAATAAGCGAATATGAGTATCAACTTGCACCACGTTATATGGACTCAGAAATTTCAGAAGTAATTGGTATTTCAGAAGTTATAGCGTTTGATCACAAAGGTAATAAACAAGTTGTTGCACCATTTTATGGACAAACTCATCCAAATTATCAAGGTCATGAAGATTTATTTTGGCATATAAGAAGAGAGACAGCGTCGTGGGCGGGCGGATATGTAGAGTCTGGAACCGAGACATTTATGTCATTGGTAGATGCAAAATTTGAAAACAGTGCGATGGAGTATGGTGAAGGTAACTCTGTACTGACTGTACGCGCACATTGCAGTAACCGTAATTTACCTGCAAGTATGCCATTTGGCGACGATGAGCTTGGGTTGCTGATGCCAGAGCGCGGCGATGTGATTAAAAAAATTCGTTGTTTAGCGCCTTTTACGCATGCAGTGAGACCCGTATTAGCTGATGCAACGCGCTGGCAGCTTGTTAACCATTTAACGCTTGATACTTTTAGTGGTGAAGATGCGTGTAATAAATTAAAAGAAGTACTTCGTCTATATGACTTTAGAGCATCGCCTCAAACCAAAGGCCTTATAGATAATATATATCGCGTTAGTATTGAGCCTGCAACTGCACGTGTTATTCAAAAAGGCAGGGTAAGTTTTGTAACTGGCAGCGAAATAGAAATTACTTTTGCTAACGATGACTTTTCGGGTAGTGGCATGTTCTTTTTTGCAGCTGTATTGGATCATTTCTTTGCCCAGTTTGCCGCTATAAATAGTTACACACGTTTGAGCTTGCGTTTAAAAGAGCAAGAGCAAATATATTATCAGTGGCCTGCACGCGTAGGTGATAGACCATTACTATGATAAAGCAACTGATCGCCCAAGCTTCTCAAGTCGATTTTTATAAAGCGGTTTTCATAATTGAAAACCAGCTTAAAAAGCGTGGCTTAGATTATCGCCACGTTGGCTACGATAGCAACCCAAAACAAGAATTAATAAAATTTACGGCAACACAAAAGTTTGGCTACCCGGGAAATTCAATTACTAAGCTTGAAGAAGCTGGTTTTGAAGATGGCTTGCACAAAGTAAATATACAGGTGTCATTTATGGGGTTAACTGGCTGCTCTGGTGCATTACCGCAATTTTATAGCGAACTGGTTATGCAAAGGCTGCGCTATAAAGACACGACCATGCGCGATTTCTACGACATGTTTAATCATCGCCTGATCTCTTTGTATTACCGAGCTTGGAAAAAATATAAGCCTTCATTAAACCATGTAAACAATGACAAAAATAAAGACCCATATACCAAAATTTTGGGGCTCCTAAGTGGTGGCTATAATGAACATCAGTTGCATTTTTCGGGTCTGTACAGCCGAAAAATTCGCAATGCATTTGATTTACAAAGTGTGCTCAGTTCATACCTTGGCTGCGAAGTGAAAATAAAACAAATGGTTGGTCAATGGCATGAACTTCACGAACAAGAGCAAACACGTCTTGCAAGCCAAGTACTATTTGAAGGTCAGCATGCTCAGTTAGGTGTAGATACCATGCTAGGTAAAAAGGTTTGGGATGTCTCTTCTAATATTGAAGTGCATATAAAATCAAATGAACCAAAAAAAGCAAAACTTCTTTTACCAAAAGGGGCTTTGTTTGAACTAGCAAATAAAATTACGAAAGACTACGTTGGAAATTCAATTCAGTTCCGCTTAGTTATTGAAACTGACTTTCAGCATTTAGGCGCCGCTCAGCTGGCTAAGAATGACTGCCAATTAGGCGCAAATTCTTTTTTAGCGGTACAAAATAACAAATCAAAATCTAACCCTACTAAGTTATCGTTTAAGGGATAATTAAAATTAAAAGGAACACTGTATGTCTTCGATGACACTCAATAAATTAGTTGAAAAACTAAGCCCTGATTGCAGAAAAAGCCTAGAGGCGGCGGTTGCAATTTGTAATAGCAGAAGCCACTTTACAGTGGAGCTTGAACACTGGTTACTTGCCATGATTGAGCAGCAACTAGATGACGTTAGGCTTATTTTTGGCTCTTTTGACATTGATATAGAAAAAGTAAAACAAGACTTAAATCAATCTCTAGAAGCGTTTAAAACCGGTAGCGAGTCATCACCTAGTTTATCTGTGCATGTTACGAGTCTATTAAAGCAATCTTGGTTAAGTACCAGTATTGAGTTTACTGATAACCAAATTCGCAGTGCCTACGTTATTTATACGCTTGTAAAAGACGATACCTTGTCGAGCTTGGTAACACGCTGTAGTAAGTTATTTAATAAAATAGAGCCAGGGCAGTTACTCCATGCATGGCCAGAAATAGTCGCTCAATCGCAAGAGCGTAATCACTCAGTACAAAGCACGGCTAGCCAATCGGCTACAAACTCTAAAACACCGAGCCTTGATCAATTTACTGTTGATTTAACGGCGCAAGCAAAAGCCGGAAAAATAGATCCTATTTTGGGCCGCGACTTCGAAATTCGCCAAATGGTAGATATTTTAACTAGGCGTCGTCAAAACAACCCAATTTTAACCGGTGAAGCGGGTGTAGGTAAAACAGCTGTAGTTGAAGGCTTAGCTTTAAGAATCGCACAAAAAGATGTACCGGCTGTGCTGCAGAATGTGAAAATTCACAGCTTAGATTTAGCACTATTACAAGCTGGCGCTGGCATGAAAGGCGAGTTTGAAAATCGTCTTAAATCATTAATTAACGAAGTGAAAAATTCAGTTAACCCAGTTATTTTATTTATTGATGAAGCTCATACGATGATTGGTAGCGGTGGAGCCGCAGGCCAAAACGATGCTGCTAACTTATTAAAACCAGCACTAGCCCGTGGCGAGCTTAGAACCATTGCTGCTACAACGTGGGCTGAATATAAAAAGTTTTTTGAAAAGGATGCTGCGCTAACACGTCGTTTCCAAGTGGTGAAAGTAGAAGAGCCAACGCCAGAAAAAGCCGTGGCTATGTTACGTGGTTTAGTACCTGTGATGGAAAAACACCATAAAGTGTTTATATCTGAGCAGGCTCTTGAAAGTGCAGTGCACTTATCGCATCGCTATATTACGGCAAGGCAATTACCCGATAAAGCCGTGGCATTATTAGATACTGCCTGCGCACGGGTAGCAATGAGCCAAGCATCTACACCAAACACTATAGAGCAACTTGTAAATCGTTTAAGTGAAATAGAAACACAAGTGCAGATGCTACACCGTGAACAAAAAACAGGTTTAGATCATTCAGTGCAATTAGATACACTTAAAACTGAACTTGTAACTATTGAAGAGCAGTTAGCGCCATTAGCAGAGCAATTTAAAGTAGAAAAAGAAATTGTTGCTGAGCTTAATAAGGCACTCGAGTCTATTAACTCAGATCAAGAAAATTCATCAGATGAAATTTTAGCCAACCTTAAGCAGAGCAAAGAAAAGTTAACTGCTTTTGAACATAATATGGTTCATTGGCAAGTGGATGAAGAGCTTATTGCACAGGTTATATCAGATTGGACTGGCATCCCTGTAGGTAAAATGCACGAAGATGAAATACATGGCATTTTAAACCTTGCACAGGAAATGAAAAAACGCGTAGTAGGGCAAGATCACGCGTTAGATTTAATCGCTAAAGTAGTGCAAACATCTCGCGCTCAACTAGCAGATGAAAGCCGACCTAATGGCATTTTTATGCTGGCAGGCCCAAGTGGTGTAGGTAAAACTGAGACTGCACTATCGCTAGCGCAGGAGGTGTACGGCAGTGAAGAGAATGTCACTGTTATTAATATGTCTGAATTTAAAGAAGAGCATAAAGTGTCGCTACTGCTTGGTTCACCTCCTGGTTATGTAGGCTATGGCGAAGGTGGCATATTAACCGAAGCCGTAAGAAGAAAACCATACAGCGTAGTACTGCTTGATGAAATGGAAAAAGCACACCCTGGTGTACAAGATATTTTTTATCAAGTGTTTGATAAAGGTACAATAAAAGACGGTGAAGGCCGTGATATCGACTTCAAAAATACAATTATAATTATGACCTCAAATGTGGGTACTGATACCACTATGAGCTTATTTGAAGACGAAGAAAGTAAGCCAAGTATTAAAGGCTTATTAAAAGCATTACAAGATGATTTACTCGCTTCATTTAAGCCTGCTTTTTTAGGTCGTATTAATGTAATTCCGTACATCCCTCTAAGTGACGATATTCTTTCAGAAATTGCCTCATTACAAATAGCGAAAATTGTAAAACGCGTTAATAAGCATTACGACGCTGAGCTTAAATATGAAAGTGATGTAATAGAATATATTATTGATAATTGCCAAAATGCAGGGTCCGGTGCTAGGAACATACACACTATTTTGCAAAATAAATTATTGCCTTTATTATCTGAAGTTTTACTTTCAAGCATGATTGATGATAAAGAAATAAATAGTATAAAGTTGGCTGTAAAAGATAATGAATTTGATATTGAGTTAAATTAAAGTTTATTTAAATTAACTCTCTATTAAGGTTGTTTCTTTATTTTTAGGGTATTATAATTTTGTTGCCTTAAATCACTACATGGAATTTTGAGACATTGTCTTCATCTAAGGAAAGGAATCTGAAGGCCTTTTCATTGCTGTATTAAAGATAATGATTTCAAAGGAATTTTTGGGAAACCAAAGTAAATAATCCAGTCTAAATGGATAACATTGTTTAATTAAAAGGAGCATTATCAAATGCAAGCAAATACATATTTAAAATACGGTTCAATCAAAGGCGAAACTACAGCTGAATCTTTCAAAGATTTAATCACAGTATTATCTTTAGATTGGAACGTAAGCCGTGAAATTAGTGCAGCAACTGGTACAGCAATGGACCGTGAGTCTAGCTCTACTCGTCTTGGCGATGTAACTATCACTAAACTTCAAGATAAAGCATCTCCGGATCTTTTCAAAGAAGCAACTATTGGTAAAGGCCTTCCAGCTATTTTCCATATCACTAAACAAGGTGATAAAGTTGAAGAAATCATGAAAATCGAACTTACAGATGCAATGATTTCTAGCTACTCTGTATCAGTTCAAAACGATCGTCCTATTGAAACAATCACTATCAGCTACACAGAAATGATGATGACTGTTACTCCAACAGACGACAAAAATAACATTACTGCTCCACTTGTATACGGTTACAGCGGTGTTAAAGGTCAACAAATGTAATTTTTGTTACCTTATAATGGCTCTGGGCTTTTGCTCAGAGCTTTTTTTGATCTTTAGGATGGGAAAGGCAAGGAATGCAACAAGCAACACAAGATAATAACGTAATTCAAATTAGCACCCCTGCTGGTAAAGATGCCCTCTATTTAACCCGATTTGTTGCCCAAGAGGCAATGTCAGATTTATTTGTTATGTCTGCCAATATGTACACGATTGGTAAACAAATAGCGCACGAAGATTTAGTAGGTAAGCCTGTATCTATTAAAGTAAAAAATGCTCAAGGCGGTGGTGAGCGTTACTATCACGGAATAGTAAGTCACTTAGTTTCAAATGGTAGCCGCACAGCTGATGTAGAAGAACAAAAAAACTATATAGATTACCAAGCAACTATCGTCCCGTTTGCAGCATCAATGCGCAATCGTAAAAACAGCCGAATATTCCAAAAGAAAACTATTAAAGAAATTTTTGCTGACTTATTTGGTCAGCATAATGTTGCCTTTAGTGATAAAACCAGTAAAACATACCCTAAATATGAGTACTGCGTTCAGTATCAAGAGTCAGACTTTGACTTTATCCAACGACTTTTTCAACAAGAAGGTATTTTTTACTTTTTTGAGCACACCAATAGCAACCACACACTGGTACTTGCAGATGATATAACTGCATACGAGGTATGTGACGAAGCGAAAGTTGTTTATTCAACTGGCCATTTAAGCGAATCACACGTATCGCGTTGGCAGGGTGGTTTAAGCATAGCACCTGGCAGCTTTAAACGCGTTGGTTACGATTTTAAGCAGCCATCACGCTACCCAGACGGAGAGCAAGCAAACCCAGAGCTCCCGACGCAATCAGTATCAGAAATTTTTGAATACACAGGCGAGCAAGAATGCCACCCGCGCGCAGCTAACTTAGCATCTGTTCAGCTTGAGTCATTACAGCGAGACATGAAGCTTTCTAGTGGTCGTAGTGACTGTCGCTCATTCACTGTGGGTAAACTCTTTAGCTTTAAAAAGCACGAAGACCCACGCCTTGAGGGTAAAACATTTGTCATAACCTCTATGATGACCTCAATTACAGTGCCTAACCAATCTGGTTCGCAACAGTCATCGGTAGAGGAAGTTTATTCAAATCATTTTGAATGTGTCCCAAAAGAAATCCCTTACAGAGCACAAATAAATAAGAAAAAACCGGTAATTAGCGGTGTACAAACTGCAATTGTAACTGGCGATAGCGCCGATGAGATAATGATTGATCAATACGGGCGCGTAAAAGTGCAGTTTGATTGGGACCGAGAAGGCAAAAAGGATTCAAAAAGCTCATGCTGGATCCGTGTAGCGCAAAACTGGGCGGGTAAAAAGTGGGGGGCGTTTTTCTTCCCACGAGTTGGCCAAGAAGTCCTAGTAGACTTTATAAATGGCGACCCAGATCAACCTATTATTAGTGGCGCTGTTTACAACGCAGATTTAATGCCTCCGTACGCATTACCTGGCGAAAAAACACAAAGTGGTATCAAAACACGCTCTACTAAAGAAGGCGGGGCTGATAACTTTAATGAGCTAAGGTTTGAAGATAAAAAAGGCAGCGAGCTTGTTTATATTCAAGCAGAAAAAGACAAACAGCTTTACGTAAAAAATGACCAAAACGACAAAACAGATCATGACCATAATATTGAAATTGGCAACGATCGAAAAGTTGATATTGGCAATAATGAAACCCTTAAAGTGGCTAAAAACCGCAGCGATGATATAGGTGAAAACGACACATTAAAAGTGGGTAAAACACTTAATATTGAGGCGGGTGACGAAATAGTAATTAAAACTGGCTCTGCACAAATTAAAATGAGCAGTAGCGGTAATATAACTATAGAAGGCACTAATATAGATATTAAAGGCAGTAATGTTAAAGTTGATGGTAGTGCCATTACTTTATCTGCCGGTATGATTAAATTAAATTAGTGCAATTATGGAAATAATAAATAGCTTTTACTCAGGGTATAGAAACGGAGTTAATAATAATGGACATGTTGTATATTGTCGTTATGGATTGCCTTATTTAATTTGTTTGCCAATAAATAGGCCTGATGATCCGTTGCTAAATCCTGCATTAACGCATTTAAAAGCGATGAACGGTTATTACGCTAATCAGTTTTTAAGTAATTTACATAACGCATTAAATAGTGAAGATGTTATAACCGCTTTGTATCAATATGCTTTGCAAAGCTCTGTATCTATTTCTGATTATAATAAAGCGGAATTAATTGATACGTTATCGGGTTTAGTTGCTCAAAGTAAGTTATTAATTATTCCTTTATTTGATTAGGTTTATTGTTAAAAAGTAAATAAGACAAGGAGTCTTTATGGGTAAGCCCGCAGCTACAATTGGTCATATGCATGTATGTCCTAAAACAACAGGTACAGTCCCTCATGTTGGCGGCCCTGTTGTGGTTGGCTCTGCTAATGTATTAATAGGTGGAATGCCTGCGGCACGTAAAGGCGATATGTTAGTATGTGTTGGCCCACCCGACAGCATAAAGTCAGGCTCTGGTAGCGTAAAAATTAACGGTAAACCCGCAGCTCGAATGGGTGATGATAGCTCCCACGGCGGAAAAATTGTAGTTGGCAACCCTACTGTATTAATAGGTGGCTAATTTTGCTGTCTACCTACTTAAGTAATCATCAAGCACAATTGCTCAATATAAGTAAGGCGCAGTGCTGCCCTTTTACTTCTGTAGGCTATGTAAAAACGCTCAAAAAAAAGCTGTTAGAAATAACCTGGTTAACCGCTAAAAAAAACAATACTCCTCAATGTTTTACCCAGCCCGATTTAACTCAACTTAGTGCTTTAGTAACTAGCGAACAGAGTCTTGATGTAATTTCTCAGGCATGCATAGAAGTGATGGCTAATTTACCGCAAACAATTAACCTTGCTTTTATAAACGCTTTGCTAAACAGCCCGTCCTTGCATGGCTTAGCAAAGGCAGTTATTTATAAAGTTTTATTACAGCAACACAGCTTTAATTTAATTGCATTAATTGATTTAAATACTCTTTATTTTGCGTTAGCTAATAGCGCTGAACAAGAGGTAACAACAGCCGAAACAGTCGCGCTTATCAGCGCATTCAACCCTAATGCCAATATAAAATTGCTAAAACATGTGTTTGATGAGCTATATAAAAGTGGGCTTGTTAATTCACCGTTAATGTCGCTTTTTTTATTATCACTAAGTTGGGAACAGGTAAACGCGTTAAGTAACTACGCAAGCCACGTTTTAACAGTAGATGATACGTTGCATGTGCTATTACAAAGTGGCTATGTAAAGCTAGTGCCCTTAGCGTGTATGTCGTTAAACCAAGTAGAAAACCCAACAGCTATTATTGCCCTAATAAGGCGTATGCTTGGTGATAAGCTCGACTTACTCGTAAGCTATGACATTCAATTAAGTGCGTTTAATGCTGAACAACAAGCACTAGATGCCTTCAAGCAGCAGTTACAGCAAAATTGGCCTAAATACGAGGAGGAGCTTTGCGTACAACGGTTAGTAGCTGGTAAAGCACTTAATCATAAGTTAAACGCAATAGAAATGTCGGCAATGGACTGTTATAGCCAAGCAATATTCAATTTGTATACCTACTATAAATCGGTGGCTAAAAATGTAAAAGCTGAGGCGCAAGCATGAAGGCGTTTAACGTAAACGTAAGCTGTTTTTCTACGCCTTTGTCGCAAGACATAGATACACTGTTATATGCAGATACTCCAAACTCACCTAACGGTATTAATTGGCAATCATGGAATGCCTTTATTTATGATTGCATAGTAAAAGCGAAAGAACTTTTTGCAAAAGTAGAAGACTCAAACTTGCCACTTGTATGGCTATTGCCAGCACTGGCGTACCAAGATGAGCTAAAGCAGCTTTTAGCAAAAAGTTTTAAACAGTTGTTCCCTGAACATGTAGAGCACTTATTATTTTATGGTGCTGTTGGCGCTAATACGTTAGTACAAATGGCGGGGCAAAAAAAATGGCGTAAGGCAAATGTTATAGCCATTGATGCAACCTATAAAGCCGATAAAAACAATGAGTGGGTATACTTAGGAGTGGGTGGTGCACTGGCGGCTATTGAAACGGTTAAAAGCGGCTGGATGCAAGTAAGCCATGAGCTTGCCCCTTCAATCGATTTTATAAAGCACGACCAACTAGGCGGTATATTTTCAAATATTGCACAGCATAATAAAGACTACATAGACCTTATTTTTGCTCCAGGTAACGGCATACACCAGCAAAGTGACGTATGGCTTACTAATTTACAAAGGCTCAGCAGTTTAATTAATGAGCATACACATTATGAATTACCTAATTACAAATTAGGTAAAATGGGTGCGCTTGAAGGACTTGTCATTTTATATCAATTGTCCTCAAGCCCGGCTATTGTAAATCACTTTAAACACGCGTTAGTGATTTCTCAAGAACAAGCAAAATATCAGGCCGCAGCATCATACTTATGGATAAGTGAGGAAGTACACAACTAATGCAAAGTAATACGGTTGTTTTACAAGGAACGAGTTACCCCATTTGCCTAGTTGCTGGCAAAGGCCAAACGCCGTCAGGTTATGTGCCAACTGTGGCAAACACCCCAGATACAGCTAAACAGCAAATAGCCCAAATTGGTGGTGCGTTAACAGGTGACGCTGCCAAACGTCTTGATGTAATTAATTTACTAAATAGTGCAGGCATTAACTGCCCACGTAGCGCCTCTGCCCGCGAAACAGCAAGCGTACTTACCAAGGCCTTAGTAAGTGGCGCAGTAACGTGTTACCACCAAAAAGCAAAGTCGGCCATTCAAGTAAGCGAGAATACCAATAGCGGAGCAGCGGGCAAAAAGTCGAACAAAAAATCAAGCTCAACCGCATCTGGTAAAAGCGCAACGCAAGCACCTGCAAAAAATACGGGTGGGGCAAGTAATAACACCGCAAGCGAAGAGCCCATTACAAATCAAGAGTGCCGTTCAGATCCGGTATCAATGCTCTCTGGCGAAGAAATTCTCCCGCTTATCGACTTTACCCTAGCAGGCAGCCGCCAATTAGTGTGGCGACGTTTGTACCGCTCATCTCATGCTGATGTGTGCACAACAATGGGTAATGGTTGGCGCCATGACTTTATGGCAAGCCTTACAGAGCATTACTTGCCACCGCCAAAAGTGGGCCCTAAGCAAAAAGGCACCTACTGGTTAGAGTACCAAGACGAGCACGGCGCTAAACATAAATTTGAAAAAGTAAAGCCTGGCCAATCGAGCTATCAGTTAAGTAGTAACCTTGCGCTACATTACCAAACAAATGGTAAGCAAGTACTAGTAACGCCAGACGACCAACACCTTACGTTTAAACCAGGCGAAAGCGCATGGTTGCTTGAAAAAATAATTAACGAAAAAGGCCAAAGCATCGCGTTTTATTACGATGCAAAAGAGCGCCTACACCGCATAGAAGTAAACAAAGTACGTGGCTGTATAATTAGCTACAACGCGCAAGGTTTATTAAGCAAAGTAGCAGCGTACTGCACCGATAAAAACAACAAACAGCAATTGCTATCGCCATTACTAGCAAGCTACGAGTACGACGAAAACAAAAACCTTGTTAAGGCTACTAATCAGCAAAACGAAACTGAGCGCTACGCCTATAATGCCGCTAACTTATTAACAAAGCGTACCCGAGCCAGTGGCTTTAGCCATCATTTTGAGTGGGATAGCTACTCACCTAGCGCTAAATGTATAAAGCAGTGGGGCGATAACAACACCTATACTTACCAGTTTGAATATAACTTAGCAGCTGGTGAAACAACCTGTATAGATTCTCGCGGCCACAAAGAGCACTTTGTACATAACGCACAAGGCAAATTGGTAAAACATACCGACCCTAACGGCAACGTTTGGCAATATACATATAATGCGCAAGGCCAAAAGCTCAGTGAAATTAAGCCCGATAACAGCACAACGCGCTATAGCTATACACCTTATGGCCAATTAGAAACAATAACGCAGCCAGATGGTAGCCAAACCCATTTTGCTTACAACCAACTTGGGCAACGTGTATTAACTACCTTACCTGATGGCCAAACCATTACGCGTAAATACAGTGTGGCTGGCTTATTACAAAGCGAAACCTTTGGCGATGGCCGTACCACGTTATACAGCTACGATAAGCTTGGCCAGTTAACTCAGCATATAAATAAAAACGGCCAAATCACCAAGTTTATATGGAACGAGCAAGGCGAGCTATTAGCAAAGCATTATAACGATGAGCTAATACGTTACAGCTACGACAGCTTAGGCCGCGTAAATGCCACAATTAACAACGCAGGCTTACTCACTCAGTATAAATACAATGACCACGGCCAGCTTACACAAACCATTGCCTTTGATGAAAACGAGCCTGAAAATAAACAGCATCAAAATTTTAGCTACGACGAAGCAGGGCGATTAATTAGCTCGCAAAACAGCAAAGGCGACACCACCGAGCAACACTTTGAAGGGCTAAGCCAACCGCATTGTGTTATTCAACCCGATGGCAGCGCACTGCATTTAACGTACGACAAAGAGCGAAACTTAACAGCTATCGAGCGAAGCGACGGCCACGTATACCGCATAAGTTACGACGCGAACGAAAACCCAACACAAATAACCGGGTTTGATGGCACGCTACAGCAATATAAATACGATGACTGCAACCGTTTAGCCTCAGTAACACAAAGCAACAAACGCCATGTAAAAATAGAGCGTGACAGTTTAGGCCGTGTAACTGCGCAGCATGCAAGCCTTGCCAGTGACTCACAAATCATTAATAACGCCAATTACTACAGTTATAACCTGCAAGGTAAAATTACGCGTGCGCATAATGCACAATCAACACTTAAACAACGCTTTGATAAAGGCGGTAGGCTACTGTGCGCCGAGCAAGTTAATAACCAGCAACAAGCGCATACCCTGAAATACAGTTACGACGAATACGGCAGAAGACAAACCCTTACCCTGCCAGATTCAACCACGCTTAAATACAGCTACAACCAGTTTGGCCAGCTAAGTGCTATTCACTTACAGCAAGCCAATAGCAAAGAGGTTGAACTTGCAAAGCCGCTCGTAACACTAGGCTACGACAGCCAAGGTAATATTAAAACCCAGCAGTTTGGTAACAGTATTACCCTTACTCAACAGTTTGATGTATTCAACCGTTTAACGCAGCAACAGCTTACACATCCAGCGCAAACATTATTTGATACCTGTACGTACAATTACGACAGCGTAAACCAGCTCATTGCCCGTAAAAACGAAGGCGTAAGCAGCCAAAACATTAATTTTGAATACAACAGCCTAGGGCAATTAATACAACAAACATTGGCAAGCCCACGTGCTGATACAACCACACACTACCAGTGGGATAGCTTTGGTAACCCACAAAGTCAGACTGTTCAATCAAACACAAACGATGCAGACACTAAAGATACAAGCACGTGTGATACAGAAACTAGCGATACAGAGAGCTCTTCTATTGATTTAACACGCGCCACGCATAGCGAATACAAAGAATTAGCACCAAATAATAGTGAAAGTAGTAGTAAAAATAGTAGCAATGCAGACTCAGTAGTAAATAATGAAGGCACTAACAACACCACAATAAACAGTGCCACCGACGCCGACCGCCTAACACACTTTGGCGACAGCGACTTTTACTACGACGAGTTCGGTAACCAAATACGCGAAACCGGCAAAGGCATTAAAACCCGCCGTGAATACAACGCGTTTAATCAGTTAAGCTGTTTTAACAGCAACGGCACGCTCACCCAATACGACTACGACCCATTAGGGCGCCGTATTGCCAAGCACACCGAGCAGGGCAAAATTGACTATATTTGGGATAACAACCAGTTAATTGGCGAATGCCAGCACGGTGAATATACGTGGTATATCAACCTGCCGAATCAATTTCACCCAGTAGCGCTGATTAAACAAGGTGAGGTGTACTACTACCACCTAGACCAGCTTAATACCCCACGCTTTGTAACCAACAGCAAAGCAGAAGTCGTATGGGAAAACCAAGCCGATGTGTATGGCTATGAAGAGCCAGAAGCCGAGCCTGACACTAATAAAGAAAACACCTTCACTCAGCCAATTCGTTTTCAAGGACAATATTTAGATGAAGAGAGCGGCTTACATTACAACCGTTATCGTTATTATAGTCCCAAACAACAACGCTTTATAAACCAAGATCCAATTGGCTTAGTGGGTGGCATAAACCACTATCAATATGCGCCGAACCCGGTGAATTGGATGGACCCGTTTGGGTTGAGTTGTAAGGAAAATGCCTGGAATGTATTTCAGAAAAGAACAAAAGGGCACTTTAGTAACAGTAGTGAGGCATCAAAAAGCTATCAAAAAATGAAAGAAGTTGCGGTCTTACCTTTAGGGGAAAAGCCTGAGGTATCAAGTTATCTTCCGCAATCGTACATAGACTCTCATGCTCAGATTTTTAATGAGCTAGGAGGTGCTTTCATTGTTATTGGTAGTTGGACAGAAAATGGTCGCCACCCATCATTGCCTCCTAGAAAATTTGTTGGCTTAGAGCCAGAGATGACTGAACTAATAAATAAATTTAAAAATTCTAATAATGATTGGAAGGTGTTAAGAGATGAATTAAATCTTGGCAATGATGTAGACTTAGAAAATGACAGTATACTTTATGTAAAAATTGAACCTGGAGATAGTCGCTTTTCTTATGAGATGCCTACAGGTAACGAGTTTGGTGCTATTCCTGGGGAATGGGTGCCTGGAGGACAGACTAAATCGGGAACGCGAGAAGCAGCACTAATTGGTTCAGAAAAAGTAGTACATAATAAAAGCCTTGAAGGTTTTGAAAAGTTTTTTTCAAATACTAAAATAATTAAAAAAGGTAAGTAAGCAGATGGATAAAGTTAAAGAGGTAACATTGAATGAATTTTTGTCTTTGGTTGATAAAGGTAACCAGAAAGTATGCGAAAATTGCACAAAAGAGTTATATGTGAGTTGGGGGAATATATCAAAAGAAATGGATCAAGCTCTGGATGTAATCGGAATATTTCAAAATTCAGATTATTACATAGAAAAAAATGGTTATACGGAATTTCATCCTGAAGGAACAAACTATTGGAGTGAAAATGCGCCAATTGCAATTGCATATTACCCCTACCACGAATCAAAAATAAGAGTTTGCAAGAAGTGCTCTACTGTTTTTTTGAATTATACTGACTATGCTGGTCACGCACCCCAAAATAGAATTCGGCAAGTTAGAAAAGATATTATTGCACTTGATGGCTTTCAGGGTTGATGCTGGATTAGTGCCAAATGAATCTGAGATTAGATAAAAAGACTCTAAAACTGTGGCCAATTTTATTGACCACTACAAATGAGCTATTTAGCGGGAATGGTCTTACTGAAGTTGATCTTGAATCACCTTGGGGGAAGCACGTAAATACTAAATATGGTGTAGTTGAAACGTTTACCTTTGAGCGTGACCCTATGACAATAAACCAATTAGGAGATGCTGTTGCAATAATTCCAGCAACTCCGCTCCCAGTTAACTAATAAGGAAATTAATGAATTTACTTAACCCTTTTAATCTTGAGTCTCATTACTCTATTTTTTTTTCAGCTGACCATATCGGGTTTGATGATGAGAAGTTATTTATAGTTTTAGATAGCAAAAATACAATTTTTTTAGGATTAACCCCGGCCAAATTCGGTAATCCCGACATCCCAAACTATTATGTTTATCAATTAGAAATTCGCAAGGAATCTATTAAGTGGTTAATTGATTGTATCGAAAAGAAATTCTGGTTAAGCGCAGCTCAGGGGGGGTTACCTAAAGGACAGTATAGTTATAAAGAAGATGTTGATGGTGAAACCTTAGCTTTATATAGAGAAATGAATATGGGAGCTAAAGGACAAAAGGGTTTTCGTTTTACTAACTTTTCGAGGCCAAATAGGAAAAGAGATAAAAAATTTCAAGACTTTTTTGTAACCGATATTATGTTAATTGAAGGTGGATTATTAGATGAGTTAAAAAAAATCATAAGCTTATAGTTTTGTACTGACGAAATCAAAATAGTATTGATGATGTACTTAGGGTAATAACAAGAATAACTAAACTTAATATTTGACGTTACAGGGCAAATCGATTAAAGCCCACTTAATTTACAAATTAAAAGGAATTATTTAATGTTTGGGAATGAATACCAACGCCACAAAGAAAGACAATTAAAAGTTCGACTTAGTCATGAAATAAATCAAGCAAGGCTATTTAAAGATATTGACAAACTTCCGGGGTTGACTGGCGCTGGAGTTATGTATATTGATTCAAGCTTTACGGTTGTAGAGTTGAGAGCTTATAGTGGCTCATCTTTAACTCGTCCGAAAATAGTACTTCGCGAACAACCAAAAAATATGAATCAGCAAGAGTTTGCAGGTCATTTGAAAAACAGTCAAAGTAGTGCACGAGAGTCACGTTTAGTTGGTGAGGTTGCCGGTACAGTTTTAAGTTGTAGTGCGGCTGTATTAGGTTGGATAGTCGTTTTTGGTAGTGCTGCGGCGATCCCAATTTCTGGCGGAACAAGTTCTGCCGTTACATATTTAGCAGTGGCTGCCAGTACGGCGAGTTCACTTCAATGCATTAACGGTGGTGTCAGAACCTATAACGAAAGCGTAAACCCTGAATTAAACGACTTATATGACTCTAAGGAATGGTATCAGAATGTAACTATGGCGCTTGATGTAGTTTCATTGGCTGGAGCTGCAGCTGCCGGTGCTGCAACTCTAAAAGCAGTTAAACTACTAAAAGCAAATACCAATAAAACTACCGAGGCTCTTCTAAAGGGTCTTTCTAGTAGTGAAAGAAAACGTTTAACCCAAGATATAATTAGGTTGAATCACCCTGGCGTTTCTAACCAAGTATTGAAGAGGATGGTCAGAAGCGGACAATTTCCTAAGCGCTATAGCGGCGTTCAAATTACCCAAGCATTGAGATTACAGCTTAAGGATACTATTGGCGCATCTTTTAGTTTTGGGGGAAGTGCGTTATCTGGAACGGTGAATTCACTCGCAATTGGAATATATGAGGAGTTGAGTAAGTAGTGTCTAAAAACGATGAGGTATTTTTATTATTTCCACCATGGAAGCTTTTACGAAGGTTTCTATTAGTAACAGTGCTCTTACTTTTGGGGACTGTATACTCCGGAATGACTGTGTTAACGCAATACTTTGATACAGAACCTGAGTGGCTGTTAGGAATTTTATTTTCTACAGGGATAGCATTTTGCCTTATAAATTTTAAAGTAAGCCAAGGCTCTTTTTTTTGCGCAAATATATTAAAATTCTATGCTTTATTTTTAGCTGTGATTTGCTTACCGACTTTTATAATTTTAGAAGGTGATGGGTATTATATTGCAACAGTTATCAATATAGCCTTTATGTTGCTCTCTTTTTATTTAATTAAAGGTGAAAAATACCAAGGTCTTATTAAATATCAGTATGATTTTTTTAAAGATATAAAAGACGCTCGTGCTGCTGTCGAAAAAGATATGGCAAAAGGTAACCGAAGGAACAAAAAGTAATAAAATTTTATTTACCTTTATTCAATTTAGAACTCTAGGGAGCTATAAACGCCTAAGCTAAGGCACTATAGAAATAATATGGAACAACAAAACCAACAAACACTAACTAACCTTGTTTACGATATATACGAAAACCCAACTTTAATAGAAGAGTATCAAATGTTTATAAAACCTTTGTTGAGCGATTTAGTTGCCACTGCGCCAGCTGGGTTTGAGGGTATGGCGACGATGATTAATACCCATATTTCTAATGGGTTTAAATTCAAAAACCCTAAAATACAAAAATTTGAACTTGAGTCGGGGCTTTTAAAACTTAAAACATATTTTCAAAAAATAAACCTATAACCCCCATCATAATTACACACTCAATTTTTAATATTAATGCAGCACAAGTGCTGCATTAACGTATTCTCATTAAGGATGATGTATGAGCCTTGTTACCACGAGTATTTTAATGCTGTTTTTACAGCCTTTATTTGTATATTTAGCTCTTTTTAAAGAGTCAGATCGGAGTGTTCAAAACCGTTCACTAGATAACGAAGATGCTATGTATCTATTTATAGCGCCAGGGTTAGCTGTATTTTATCCTGATGACTTTTGGCAGGCGGTACTTTATTTAGGAAGTGTATGCCTACTAGGTTTAATGCTTGCCATTATTGTAAAAAACAAAGCTAAAAAACGATTAACAAGGGATGACGCTATTGGGTTTACTATTGCCAGCTTTTTATTTTTTTGGATTATAAAATTAATTATTGGTGGGGTAGCGTACCTCTTTACCGAAAATGCCACGAATGCTTCATCAGCCGACATAGGCCAGCAAGCTTATTCATCAAATTCAGGTGAGCTTTTAAACTGGGGGTATTTATATTATAAGTTTTGGCCAACCTTATACTTTTTACTCTTAATGCTAGCCACATTAGCTATAAAAATAATAGAGAGTCGGTTTGATAAACATTCATTTTCAGGCTCGCTGCTAATATTGGGCGCCGTTTTAGCTGGCGTATCGCCGTTATTTGGCAATGCTTTTATTTTAGGCGTTATTGCTAACTTTTTTATATTTTTTGTTGTTTGTACGGCATGCATAGAAATTGATAAAAAGAGCGATCCTTCAGCCGGTGCTATTAGTATTATGTATGCTTTTTTGCTTATGGGCGGCATCATGTTTAGTGGCATTGGTAAATTAATATATACACTATTTTATAATTAGATTAGTGATTGTTTTTTGATTAAAAAACATGCAGTATAATTGTACCTAATTAGACCCCTACTTTTCAGTATAAATATGGCTAGTGTAATTAATTAGCCATATACATTAAGTAGTTTATAGCTAGGCCTTGGGAGAGAGTTTGCTTTGTTTTTATCGCGCTTAAAAATTTTTGTGTTGGTGATAGTCTCTATTGCCGTTGTTTTTTTTACTACATCACGGGCTTGTGCAGATATGTTTGGCTTTTTTAATAAACAAGAATTTTATTTATCGGCTCCAGTAAAGGGGCAGTTATTAGATAATGGGCAGCCAGTTGCAAACACTAAAGTAATGCGCTCACTTACCTATGGCGATGAATACGTTGACGATACCACAACAGATGAACAGGGTTATTTTACCTTCACAGAAAAAACAATAAAAACAGGTAAGCCCGCTAATATGTTTGATAACGATTCGTTAGTTCAACATATTTATTTAGAAAACGGTACGCCAGAAGGGATTGTTTTATGGTACACACTTATTTCAATTCATGAAGAAAGTGACACACTTAAAGAACTTCTTGCACACTTAAAGTGTGATATTGGCCAAGAGCCACAAACTTACGATATACCAATTAAAGAAGATACAAGCCACACTTTTGCGATATACACATCATGTAAACTTTAACTATTTATTTAAAGGGAACTTATATGAATACTTTGACACCCACTCAAGCCGTACAATTAGCAAACCTTGCATATAAAGCAAAAAGTATTAAAACTACTAATTTACTCAATCGCACACTTCATGCCTCTTTGCGCGACAATTTTAATTTCTCAGTTAACCCTGGCGCAGTACAAGGCGTAACGGGTAGTTTTTTCTCTCACTTATTTAACTTAAGTACGGGATTTGCCTTAGTAGGGCATGGGCTTGGCGCGTATCAGGGCGATTCGGTTATTACTATTCGCGGTACTAACTCACTAAGGGATGGATTAACCGATGGGCACTTTGGTGTGAGTGGTGGGTCAAATGGCAGTATGGTTCATGCTGGTTTTAATAAGACTTTTTATAGTATGAAGCCTGCGCTGCAAGAGTTTATAGCTGCGAATATTCAAGATAAAGTAACGGGGTGCGTTCATTTAGTTGGTCATAGCTTAGGAGGTGCGTTAGCGACGCTTTCTGCTGATTGGATTAAAGCTGAGTATTCACTTCCTGTAAAATTATACACGTTTGGTTCGCCACGTGTTGGGCTTGAAAGTTTTTCTCGCGCTGCAACATCAAGAATTGATAAAATTTACCGCTGTACACATGGGGCAGACCCAGTGGCTAAAGTGCCTTTATGGCCTTTTTCCCATGCTCCGCATAATGGCCAAGAAATACGTTTAGATAGTGGACAAGGTTTAAAAGGTGCTGCTCATACTCTTGCTGGCACGCCAGGCTATTTAAACACGGCCAATAGCAATAATTGGAACAACTTAACTATACAAGCTAATCACTTTTTAAACATGCCTGTGCGTTTAAAATTTGAAGACAGAAACCAAGCATCATTTACCTCACATTGGGCAGACAAACTAGGTGCGGCATTAATTACCCTTTTAAAAGATGCGGGCTATTACAGCGCAGTTGCTGCCCAAGCTGCCATTGGAACTGGGCTCACCTTTTACGATATGTTGGCGCGAACGCTTGATAAAATAGCTAAAGCGTCAGCCTCGTTTGCAACACAAACATTAGGTTTACTAGGGCATATGTTGGTGTTTGCAGGCAAGGTAATCAGTAAAGCGGTAGAGCTGACTTATAGCTTTATAAAATCTGTATTCGATTCTACCCTAGGGGCTTTATACAGAGCGGCAAAAGAAGGATTAAGTGGCTTAGATTAACCTTAACTTAGGCCTCAATCTCGCTCTAACAAAATAGCACCACTTTGGTTTTCGCCTAAGTGGTCGTTTTTGTTATAAATAGGGCATTTGCTCATTGATAAGCACCCACAACCAATACAGCCATCAACGCGGTCGCGCAAACGCTGCATATACGCTATGCGCTCATCAAGCTGTGCTTGCCATTGCTTTGAAAGGGTTGCCCAGTCTTCTTGTGTGGGTGTGCGCTGCTCAGGTAATGTGGCCAGAGTGAGTTTAATTTTATCAAGTGTTATTCCCATTGCTTGTGCGGCTTTTATAACCGCTATACGGCGCAGCACATCTTTTTTGTAGCGGCGTTGATTGCCGCTATTGCGCCAACTACGTATTAGCCCTTTTGTTTCGTAAAAGTGCAAGGTTGATACTTTTACGCCGCTGCGCTTGGCAACATAACCTACGGTGAGGTTGGCTTCAGTTAATTTTTTTTGATCTGTTTGCATTATTTTAAATTTCCATTTGACCTCAATATAACTTAAGGTTTTAAGCTTCTTTCAACATTAAAAAAGGAGCTAACTAAATGCAACAAAAACTTGAGCGTAGCACTGTTATTATTTACTCAAGCGCACGTAAAAATGGTAATACACAAGCGCACGTTAACAGCTTTGCTGAGCAAAATAATGTGCGGGTAATATGCTTAGATGATTATAAAATAGCACCGTACTGTTATAACAAAAACTATAAAAATGATGATTTTTACGCTGTATTTGAAGCGCTTTTAACGTATGATCATTGGGTGTTTGCCTCACCCGTTTATTGGTACAGCACCACAGTACAAATGAAGTTATTTATTGATAGAATAACCGACTACATGGACGATGAAGCATTAAAACCAAAGTTACGAACGCTGCGTAGTAAGCATTTTTCTGTGCTTTCTAATGCCTCATCAACCGAAGCCCCCGCCTGTTTTATAGAGCAGTTTAAAAATACCTTTAGCTATTTAGGTATGCAGTTTATTAACCACAGCCATAAAAGTACCCAAAAGGTTGCTTAAATTGCAGCCTTTTTTGGTTGTCTCTGGTAGTTTAGTAATCATATTAAAAAACACAGGATTGTTTTATGAAATATTTATTAGGGTTAGTACTGCTTTATAGCTCGTTTGTTAGTGCTAATGAGCAACCAATTAAAGGGTTTGGTAATTATTATGATGTACCCGAGCATGACAAAATTAATGACGCTACAGTATTTAAAATAGTATTTGATGTTGCCGATGGCGCTAAAGAAGGTGAGCAAAATAATGCAATAAATTCGCTAGCGCGTTTTATTAACATGCACGTAGCGCATGGTGTAAAGCCTGAAAATATTCAACTTGCATTAGTTGTGCACGGTAGCGCAAGTGTGGACGTGTTAGCTAATAGCGAATATAAAAAACGCTTTAACGCTGATAATAAAAACCAAGCGTTAATAGAGCAGCTACTAACTAACAATACTAAAGTGTATGTGTGTGGACAATCGGCAACTCATTTTAAAGTAACGCCTGAACTGCTCATTGATGGCGTAAACATGTCTCTTTCTGCGATGACCGCACATGCTCAATTACAACAACAAGGCTATACACTTAATCCATTTTAATGACACAAATAACAAAAAATATACTCTGCTTTGGCGATTCGAATACGTGGGGTTTAAACCCCGAAACAGGTAAACGCTACGATGAAAATACCCGCTGGACAATGCTTTTAAATCAGCAGCTTGGCTCTGAATACAAAGTAATAGAGGCGGGGCAGCCAAATCGTACTTTGGTAAATAACCCGCCATTTTCAGGCAACCTAAACGGTATTAGCTATTTAAAGCCCTACTTAGAGCAGTATGAGGTGAGTACGATTGTTATTGCGCTGGGCACCAACGACTTAAAAAAACGTTTTAACTTAGCGCCTGTAAATATTGCAAGCGGCTTGGCAAGCCTTATCACCTCTATTAAACACTTTTATGCCGATGGCAAGTTACCCAATATAGTGTTATTCGGCCCTTTATTTATTAACCCTCAGCACGCTTTAAGCAATATTTATTTCAATTGTCATCAAAAATTACAGCCCTTAAACGCTCACTTTAAACGTATAGCACAAGAGCATGTGCTTAATTACGTTGATATATCACACCTTAACGCCCCTTTTGGGTGCGATGGTATACATTTAAATTACCAAGGCCATAAGCAGCTTTGCGAGCGGCTAAATCGCGTAATTTCTAAATTATAGTTTAAACAAATCAATAAATTAAAGCGCAAGGGGCTTTAATTATTTTACAAGCTTAATTGCTTTTATGCTCAGGTATGCAATTATTATGGCACCTGAATCACTCACTGCTTATTTTAAAAGGCGTTATGAAACAATATCAACGTAGGTCGTTAATTGCTGTAGTAAGCGGTATCGTCGTTTTTGCGGTATGTGCTAGCACGTTACTTTATTTTGCTGCACAAAAGCTTGGTAGGCAGTTAGCGCGCGATTCAAATTATATTGTTAAACATATAGATGCGGCCGTAAATGAGCGAAGTAAAATTTTATCACATTTAAATAGCCTAAGTGCTGATAGCTGTAATAGTGATAACCTTATTGAAATGCGTCGCGCTTTATTTGATGCACAGTACGTGATAGACATTGGTTTTTTTAAAAATGATGAACTTGTGTGTACAACTGGAGCAGGTAAATTAGCCAAAACTATCCCAGATAACCCACCCGACTATATCCGAGCAGACTCTAACGACAATAAGCCTGTAAGAGTAAGGTACGAGCCGCAATTATATCTGCTTTTGTTCAGTGACCGAGCAATGGAGGTCATTATAGTTAGGCAAGGGAACTATAATTTAATTATTGATAGCCGTGCCTTTAACGATAAAGTGATTGTGTCTACTCAGTGGGAAGTGCTTTACAAAAACAGCGATAACATATTTCATTTAGGTGGCGTTGAAGGTACTTACAAGCAAGTCAAAACGAATGCCTTTTTAGCTTATGAGTCAGTTATAAAATGCAGCAACCACAATCCAGGATACTGCGCGGCCGTGCAGCTGCCATGGAGTCAATTTTTTGCTAATAATCAATTTTTATTAATTATTTCGCTTATTCTTGTATCGTTAGCGGGTGTATCGAGCGGGTTGTTGATTGATTATAGCTTAGCGGCTAGGCGGTCTACAGTGACGCGCGTTCGCAAGGGGTTGAAAAAAGGCTCATTTTATTGGACTTACCAACCTATTATTTGTTTGCACACAGGTAACGTTGTTGGCTGTGAGGCATTGGCTCGCTTTGAAGACAAATACGGGGTTTTGTTCCCAGATCAATTTATTCCTATTATCCGAAAAACAAATTTAACGTGGCGCTTTACTCAAGCCATGATTGAAAAAGTACTTTGTGAACTCACAACCGTTGAGGCATTACCGCGCCATTTTAAAGTGTCTATTAATATTTTTCCGTGCGATGTTGAAACAGGCAATATTGCACTTTTAAAAGATATACCGGCACTCACTGATTCGCGGTTTATTATTTGTTTAGAAATAACAGAAGATGAATATTTAGACTCAACCGTTGCCCATACTCATTTTAAAAATTTGGTTGAGGCGGGTTTTAATTTATCGATAGATGATTTTGGTACGGGTTATTCTAATTTAAAAAATCTACAAAATTTGAGCTTCCATCAACTTAAAATTGACCGCACCTTTGTGCAAGATATAGCAACAGAAGGCTTAAAGGCATCGATGATCCCTAATATTATGGCCTTAGTGCGTAAATTTAACTACACCTGTGTGGCAGAAGGCATAGAGACCAATGAACAAGAAGCCATACTAAAACAAGCGGGCGTACACTACGGCCAAGGCTGGAAATATGCCAAGCCCATGGCACTTCGAGAGTTTAAAGCGTATTTAAAATTACAGACGGTTTAAACGTGTTTTACTATATACACGTACCAGTATGGTATTTGTAACAGTGTAAGGTTTTAAAATGATCAAAATAATAGCCAGCGGATTGATGGTGTTAATGCTTAGTGCGTGCTCAGCTCAATACCCAAACCAGAAAATTACCGGTAAGCAGTTTCCCACTATTAGCGGGCAAAGCCTAGAGCAGAAAAGCGTAACCATACCAAGTGACTTTAAAGCCGATAAAACCTTGTTACTCATTGGCTATAAACAAGATAGCCAATTTGACATAGACCGCTGGTTGATTGGCTTAGACATGGCAGGAGTTACATTACCCACTTACGAACTACCTACCATAGCAGGGATGGCCCCGCGTATGTTTAGTACATTTATAGACAGCGGTATGCGCAAGGGTATTCCTAAAGAGCTATGGGGCGGGGTAATCACTATTTATGAAGATGGCGAAGCTGTGCAAAAATTCACAGGTAATAATAACCCTAATAATACACGCGTTATTTTAATAGACAGTAAAGGTAAAGTTTTACACTTTTACGACAGGGGGTTTTCGGTAGAGGCGCTTAAAAACCTTAAAGAAAAAATTAAATAAAGGGAGCTAAGCTCCCTTTAATCATTAAGTGTATTTAAAACGCATAACTTACACTAAAGCGCGTAGTACGTGGCATGATATAGCGGCCATTTGGGGCATCGGCATTACGCGGGTCGCCCTCTGTTATACCTTGCTCATCTGTTAAGTTATCAATGGCCAGTTGTAGTTTTATGCCTTCCATAGGTTCTAAAATTAAACCTAAGTCTACTTTTTCGTAGCCATCAAGAGTCACCGTGTTTTCGTTGTTACCAAAGCGATCATCAACAGCCGACAGTGTGCCATATAATGTGGCATACATACCTTGTAGCTCAAAGTCGTAGCTAGGTGTGATACGCACTTGCCATTTTGGTTGACGTTGAGACTCATTCCCTTCATTGGTAGGGCTTTGGGTTATTTCAGTTTCTTGTAATGTGGTATTTAAATTAACCGAAAAACCCGACTGATGATTAAAGTTATAATCCAGCTCAACACCGTACGCTTCGTTTGTCAAAATTTCTGCAGGTACACCTGGGCGGCGTACAAATGTATCGCCTTTTACTTCATTAACAAACAAAGTGGCGTAAAAGTCTGTAGAGTCAGAAATTAGCTTGTAACCAAATTCGCCTTGGGTTACTTCTTTAATTAGCTTTTCGCCGCTTTCATAAGCGCTAAAGTTATCTCTAAAGTCATCAAAGTAAGGCATTTTATAACCACGGTTTACACGTGCAAATACACCCATGTCATCGTTTATTGAATAATTTATACCCGTAGTCCATGATGTTTTACTTTCATCATAGTTAACTGCTTTGGTAATAATGCCATCGAGGCCTTCATCAACACTGTATTCTACTTCATGGCTTTCGTGGCGCACGCCGGCATCTAAGGTAAAGTCTTCAGCAAATTTGTATTGAGCTGTTACATAATATGCATGGGTGCGCGCATCACCTGTTGAGCTTATATCGTAGTTAAAATCACAGCCATCAGTACTTTGATTACATTCAATGCCAGTTAGCGACTCGCCACCTGCTTCTAATACGTGGTAAGCCGTATTACCTAAGCTCCACCAATCGTTTGCAGATGTAGTAGCTGTGTAGTAACCAAAAGTGGCTGATAAATCATCAAATTGCTTTGAAAAAGCTAAATCGTTAGTAAATGAGCTAATTTCTTTAAGTACAACCCAACGGCCAAGTTGTTGTATTGGGGTGTCGCTTGCGTATTCTTTATTGGTTACTGCACCAAATGCGGTTTGCCCGTTATCTGCAACTGCGCCAACCGTGGTTGCTGAGCCACTTGGCACTAACCCGTATGTATTGGCATCTCCTTTAGTTATATTAAATCGGTCAGAAAATTGCCAGCCATTATCAAGCTCTAGCTTAATGCTACCGCCTGTAACATGGCCATCCCAACCTCGGCCATCACCTAAGTCTATATCGTGTGATTGTGCGTCAGGGCCTGTGAATATAGTGGCTTGGCGGTTTAACGTACCAAGTTGCGTATACTCTGCGTCAATCCCTTCTATATTAAGAGGGGTAGGTAAGTACCATGCACCATGATCATCTGTTTGGCGGGTATAAAAGTTAAGCTCGCCGTTATCTAAATCTTTAGTAATATTAATGGTAAATTGGCTGCCTTTCTCAGAGGTAAAACCTGCATCACGGATACCCGGTGAGCTTTTTACATATCCGCCAACCATAAAGTATAAATCGTCAGTAATTTCACCACTAATAACAGCATCTACACGTTGTAAGTCGTAATCTGATGTGGTGTATTTAAATAAGCCTTCGGTGTCTTCACTGCCACGTTTTAGCCTAAAGTTAGTTGTTAAACCGGGTTGGCCGTTTGATAAAACAGGGTTTGGTCCGCCCCGTAAAGCTTCCATAGTTTCAATGGTTTCATCAATTCTAAATAGTGAGGAGTTTTCTAAAAACGATAGTGTAGGGGCTGGGTAAATGGGCGAGCCTTCAATGCTTAAGGTTAGAAATGGCGCGTCACCGCCGCCAGGAAAACCACGTACAAATACATTAGCGCCCGATTCACCCCCTGAGCTTTCAACCCAAACCCCAGGTACCGCTTTAAACAGGTCGGCAGTGCTTTTTGGTGAAAGCTTAATAATTTGTTGGCTATCGATATTTGTAACAGCGTAGCCTGCATCAATTTTTCTGATGCCAACGCCTGTAGGTGTGCCCGAAACAACAATACGCTCAACCTTAGTTTCTGCTGCTTGCTCTTGTGCAAAGGTGCTGTGAGAGCCCAAGGCTAAAGTTATAGCGCACGCTAATGTACTTTTTGCTTTATTGAATGTCATGTGTGATCCCGTTTTTAGTGTGTTAAACAGTGTGTTTTTTACTGCCTGCAGATAACGTTTTTATGTAAACAGGCTGTATATGGTGAAACCATAAAGATTAATGCAAACGTTTGCAATATTTATTTGTAAATTATTTATGAATTTAATTGTGTGAATATTGAGCGCAATACTCGAGGTATGGTTTTTTTAGCCAGTGAGGCAAGCCAGAGAAAATTAATAATGCTATATTGTCAGTCAGTTACACTGAACATTAGTTAATACAACGCGGCTTAGGGTTTTCATGGATAACAAAAAAATAAAATTAGCTGATCTAGCAAAGCTGGCAGGGGTATCTACCTCTACGGTTTCGCGTGCATTAAATGATAACCCTTTAATAAAACAAGAAACACGCGATAAATTAAAACAACTTGCCAAAGAGCATAATTTTAGTTTAAACACCGCTGCAAGCCGCTTACGCACTCAAAAAACAAATGTTGTTGCTGTTATCATTAACTTAGATGAACAAACCGAACAATCGATTAGCGATCCGTTCTTACTTAAAGTGGTTAGCGAAATTAACCTTGCACTTAATCAACAAGGTTTAGAGCTTTTATTGTCTAATTCAATAATGGCACAGCATGATTGGGCCAATTATTTTATTAATGGTCGAAGGGCCGATGGCATTATCGTGGTTGGGCAAGGTAAAGATCAGCGTAATATAGAGGCGGCTGCTAAAGCGGGGATCCCTTTGGTTGTGTGGGGAGATCCTAAAACCCCTAGTAATTACCCTATTGTAGGCAGTGATAACTACCTAGGTGGAATGCAAGCCACTGCACACTTAATCGAGCACGGTGCAAAAAATATTTTATTTTTAGGCGACCCAGAACACGGCGAAATTAGCGAAAGACACCGTGGCTATGCGGCTGCGCTATCTACACATAAACTAGAGCAACACGTTGTTTCTATTGATATTACTAGTAGTTCAGCGTATCAAGAAATTAATAGTCTTTTACGCGAAAAAGGGCTCTACTTTGATGCAATTATGGCCTGTAGCGACATGGTTGCCTTAGGTGCAATGAAGGCATTAAAAGAGCGCTATGTCAGTATTCCTAACGATGTTGCATTGGTTGGTTTTGACGATATAGCAATGGCAGATATTAGCCATCCCTCGCTTTCAACAATTAAACAAAATACACAAATAGCGGCTGAACTTTTAGTTAAAAAGCTTATTCAACAATTTATGGGTGAAAAAGTTGAATCTCAAGTTATTGATATAGAGCTAATAACTCGCCAATCGAGTAAGCGCTGAAGTATGACTAATAGAAGTTAATTTAAAAAACTTGAAATGCAAACGATTGCATTGATTTTTATTCTACACTAAACTCAATGTTCACTGACACAAACACACACGCTAATTACCTAAAGGTGTTAGCTTTAATTGTTATGGCGTACTGCGCTATAAGTAAGGCAAGCTATGAGTAAAACAAAAATTACACTCGCAATTGCTGCAAGCTATTTTATTTTCGCAATATTATTAAATAGCGTAGGAACAGTCATTTTGCAGGCAATAAATACACTGGGCGTTAGCAAAACTGAGGCGTCTGTTTTAGAAGGGTTTAAAGACTTATCAATTGCGATAATGTCTTTTGCAGTTGCTTCGTTCATTCCTAGATTAGGTTATAAGCTCGCAATGCTAGGCGCTTTAGCTGTTGTTGCATTAGCGTGCTTAAGCACTGCAATGATTAGCGAATTTTATATGTTTAAACTGCTATTTGCAGTGATAGGCTGTGGTTTTGCGGTAGTCAAAGTGTCTGTTTATTCAATTATTGGCCAAGTAACCGACGATGCTAATAGCCATTCGTCACTGTTAAACACCATAGAGGGTATTTTTATGGTGGGTGTGTTAAGCGGCTATTGGATTTTTACTGCATTTATAAATCCCGGCGAGCCTAGTGCGTGGCTAAATGTATATTACGCGTTGGCTGCACTTACTTTAGTTGTGATTTTAAGCGTTATAGCTGCACCTATAAAACCCGCGCTACAAAGCAACAAAAGCAGTTCGAGCTTAAGTGACTTTATCGCTATGCTTAAGTTAACGTATCAGCCCCTGGTACTTATTTTTATTATAAGTGCATTTTTATACGTCCTAATTGAACAAGGGGTAGGTACTTGGCTGCCAACTTTTAATAACCAAGTTTTACAATTACCTGTGGCTATAAGTATTCAGTTAGCGAGTATTTTTGCAGCGGCGTTAGCGCTTGGTCGTTTAGTTGCGGGGCAGGTGCTTAAGCACATTAATTGGTTTTTTGTGCTGTGTGGATGCTTAGTCGCTATGGCATTACTTATTATTATAACGTTACCCCTAACTGAAAACCTACCTAATACAGCAATTACTCGATTATTTGACGCACCGCTGGCCGCCTTTGTTTTGCCCCTTATTGGTTTTTTTATGGCGCCAATTTATCCAGTGTTAAATTCGGTAATGCTTAGTGCTTTAGAAAAGCACCAACATGCAGCTATGACAGGGTTAATTGTTGTGTTTTCAGCACTTGGAGGCACAACTGGTTCAATGATCACAGGTTATGTATTTGAGCATTTTAGCGGTCAGTACGCATTTTACTTCTCGTTAATACCTATTAGCTTAATTTTTATAAGCGTGATTATTTTTAAACAGCGCACCCGCGCCATTTCTCAGCACGTTGCCCGCATATAATTGATTTAGGATTGTTATGAATTTTTTTGAAAGCCAGTTATTTAAAGATGTACAGACCCAACATATTTTTGATGACTGTAAAACATTTGCAGATGCAACTGCACGAACCAGCTGGCAAAGTGCATGTAAACACTATGAGCAAGTAGCACCGCTTAATCAAGCTCAATTAAAAGAGTTTGTAAATGAGCACTTTATTACAACGCCCTTACTACGTATGCAAAGTGAGCCAGATCCTTCAAGCGTTAAACACTACATCAACTCTTTATGGCATGGTTTGAGGCGGGAGGCTGATAAACCTAAAGCCGACTCTTTATTAGCATTAAAGCATAGCTACATTGTGCCAGGTGGGCGTTTTCAGGAGATATACTACTGGGATAGCTACTTTACAGCGCTTGGCTTAATAGATGCTAATAAACCCGAGATTGTTGAAGATATGCTGCAAAACTTTATCGACCTTATAAACGATTATGGGTGCATTCCAAATGGCAACCGCAGTTACTATTTATCGCGTTCGCAGCCACCTATTTTAGCCCTAATGGTTGAATTGCTATGGCAGCACGAACACAGTAAATCCAATAATGTGGCATGGCTTGAAAAGTGTGTTATTGCGCTTCAAAAAGAGTATGCGTTTTGGATGCAAGGTGCAGAAGAGCTTACTAACGAGCAACCGGCACTAAGACGAGTTGTAAAAATGCCATGCGGTGGCAAGCTAAATCGTTATTGGGATGATGAGGCAACTCCTAGGGCTGAATCTCTTAGAGAAGATCTAGCCCTCGCAGTGGGTTTAGCTGACCATAGAAAGCCTGACTTTTATAGGCATATACGTGCAGCGTGTGAATCAGGCTGGGACTTTAGTTCCCGCTGGCTAGCTGAGCCTAATTCACTTAGCTCTATACAAACGACCGATATACTACCCATTGATCTTAATTGTTTACTTTACAACCTAGAAAAACAGCTTAGTAAGTTTAATAAGCTGCTAGGTAATAGCCAACAAGCCGATTTGTTTAGCGACTACGCAACAGCTCGCCGCTCACTGATTAATAAATACATGTGGAGTGAGCAATATCACTTTTTTGTTGATTATAATCATTGCAAAGCGAGTCAATCCAAGGTGTTAAGCGCTGCCGCAAGTACTGCATTATTTTTTAACTTAGCGTCTGAGCAACAAGCACAACATGTAGCCGAGCGACTAAGCCGCGACTTTTTAAAGGCCGGTGGCATAGTTACTACCGTTACCTCTACATCACAGCAATGGGATAGTCCAAATGGGTGGGCGCCGCTGCAGTGGTTTGCCGTCAAAGGACTTAATAATTACGGTTTTAGCTGTCTCAGTAAGCGTATAATGCAAAACTGGTTAACGATGGTAGAAAACGATTTTTCACTTAATCATTGCTTACTTGAAAAATACAATGTGTGCATGCCGCAATTAAAAGCAGGGGGAGGGGAATACGTTGTTCAGCAAGGCTTTGGTTGGACTAACGGGGTTACTTCACGCTTTTATACGTTATGTGAGGACTGATCAGAGCAGTGTGTTATATGAAAAAACAAACACTTTATTAAGCTAACTTATTGTAAATATTGGATTAATATAATTAATGCGTATCTTTTCTTTGTGGTAATAATACCAAAATCGCATTGAAAGTTGTTTATAAATTCGGTAATGTGGAATAAACGTTTCAAGGAAGAAATTTATGCTACAGCCACACTCCGTTTTTATAAAAACTACGTTTCAATCTTCTTTTCACTGCGAAAGCTACACAACTATTTTAAAAACCATGCAAGCCATTTTTGGTGATATAAAAATGGATGACGCTATCCCTAAAAATGAGCAAAGGGAGAAGTTTGATTTATTTTTAATAGATGGCGCTAAAAATAACTGGTTAGATTTACTACCTGCTGATTTAATTTGCTTAGCTAAAAAGCACAAAGTGGTGTTATTTAATGTAGAGCCCAGTGCAGTATGTGAAAAAAACTTATTGCTCAATCATTTTAATGGCGTGTTTTATAAATCTGATGCGCCAGAAGATATATTTAAAGGGCTTGTAAGAATAACGTCTGGTGAATTGTGGTTTACGCGCAAAGTTATATCTAAAGCATTTTCAGATATTCTTTCTGTGGCCTCTTCGTTTAATAGCTTACAAGAAGATATAACCCTAAAAAAAGGGGATTATGCGCATCTTACTAAGCGCGAAAAATCGGTTATTCACTTAATTGCCCAAGGGGCAAGCAATAATGCCATTGCCGATAAGCTTAATATAAGTGATCACACCGTTAAAACACATTTGTACAGTGCCTTTAAAAAAACCAATTCGCGCAACCGTGTAGAATTGGCAAATTGGGCTCAGCGTTATATATCGGTTTTATTACCTATGGCTAAGTAGTTAAACCGATTTAATATTTTTAGTTTAAGTTTAAGCAAAAAAGTGTTTTATATAAAAAGGCTACATCATGTAGCCTTTTTAGTCTTTAAATTTAGGCTGCTTTTTTCGCCCATAACCCTCTATCAATACCTTTTGTAATTAAGTCTGTGAGTGCTTTTTCAATAGCTTGGGTCACACAAATACTCATTGGCTCATTATCACTAAAGCCCGCCTCGGCTTCAGCCAGTCGTTTGTAACTTACATACCTAAAAAAGCCTGCACGCATTTCTTGGCTTAGCACTTTTTTGCTGGTGGCAACGCTCAAGAGTACTTGGCCGGTGCGAACATCAACTGCACGTAAATAGATAGAGATGGCATCTTCTCGGTAAAGCTCTGAAGCCCCAATACCAAAATACTCCATGCCTAAGCCGCCCGTTTTTACGTTGGTATCGTAGCTAATAATACCGCCTTCTAAAATTATTTTAGCGGTGGTTAGCGGCGGTAAATCTGGTTGGTTAGGATTGTCAGATTTACCAGCTCGAATAATTTTTCGCTCGGTTAAAATATTCTGTAAGCCTTCGCGTTCAACCGGCGTAAACCAATCAGATTCGTGCAAAGCTTGCACTAAAATAGAGTTAGCACCTTGTGTAACCGCTGTTGAAAACGAGCTTACATTAGTTTGTGGCTTATATTGGCCTGTTTGGTCTCTAAACGAATACACAGACACAGGGATACTGCCTACAGGTTTAGGTAAGTTTTTTAAATCACTAAATATTTCTGTTGGTTCAAGTGTTGTAGCAACTTGTTGTGAAGGCGGAATTAAATTACTCATGCCAGCACAACCGGTTAAGCTTAAAAGCGTTAGTGTTATTATTAGTTTATGCATTATCCGAACCTCGGTACTTCAATGATCACCACTGAGTCATCTAATATATTGGTTATTTTTACAGTTATAGTATCTGTTGTGCTGGTTATTACTTCTATTTGATAGTCTCCACTCATAAATATTGAGTCTTGATCAAAAATACTGTTTTCAACATCTTCCCCAAATGCCATATCAGTAATTTCACGTACCATTTGGTTTAAGTAAGTGCGCTCGAGCGTTTCCTGAAACTGCTCTGCATAGCCTTTTTCAACAGTTGGGGCTTTGTGCTTGTTTTGCGCTTGTGCTTTACTAAGCAGCATTGTGGCATTGAGTGGGTTACCACCAAAGCTTGGGTTGATTGGGGTATAAATAATTTCAGTTGCCGAGGCTGAAAAACTAAGTGTTGTTATTATTATAAGTGCTATTTTTTTCATTTTACCATCCATTTACTGCCATATCGGGTGACGATGTAGTCATATTTGAGCGTGCCATCGCTTCTATTACAGTGTAAACAGCTTGCTCAACGCGTTCGTCGAGGGGCGCTAATCTACGTCCTAAATAGGTTACATATACGAGTTCATTATTCATAATTAGCGAAAGCTTTGTGCCCGCTTTTGGTATTACCGTTTCTTTTATTTCTATATTAAAACCGGCAGTGGAGGGGAGGTCTCGCCAGTAATTCGAAAATTCGTAATAAAATTGATGGCCAAAACGGCTAATGCTTCTATCAAGCAGTAAGCCATCTATTTCCAGTTCTTGCTCGGCAGCGCTGAGCGAAGAAAAAAGAAGTAAAAAGCTAAGTAGGAAGTAACGTAAGTGAATATTTATTTTCATAATAAAATGGGGAGGGCTAACCTCCCCACCTCAATAATTACATTTGTGTAATTGTTGCAGTGTTGCCATCACCAATTTGTGTAACAGAAACCGTGCTGTCGTAGCCAATAACTGAACCTTCCACAAGGTTGTCGTTACCTACCTGAGTGACTGTGAATGACACGTTTTCACCGCCCACTAAAAAGGCAGACTGACCAACGCCACCTACCCAGTTACCTTCACCTTCTTGTGAAATATCAATACTATGGCTACTGCCTTCAACCATCATATCAACTAGGTTTAACATACCATCTTGCGCAATATCGATTTGGTTATCGTTGCTATCTAAAATACCCGCAAGTGTTACAACCGCTTCGTTTTGAGTACCCGTTTGTGAAATATCAATATCGTTATCGTTTGATGTAAGCGATACATCAGGATACGACGATTGCACCAGCATGGTATTTTCATCACCAGATTGAACTAAATCAACATCGTTACCTGTGCCGTTAAAATTAGCAAGGTGAACCGAGTTTAAGTCGCCAACTTGAGTGGTTGAAAACTCATTATCAGAGCCAATTACACCCATGTAAGATTCGTTCAAGTCACCGCTTTGGAGTGAAGTTAGCTCATTATTGTCACCAATTAAATCGGCTGTCATTAAGTTTTCAGCACCATTTTGCGTTGCTGTTACTTCGTTGTTTACACCTTCAAATAAGTTTGACTCAATAGTATTAAGCGAACCTTCTTGATCTAAATCTATTTGGTTATCATCACCTACAACAGCTGCAAACGTTACTGCATTTGTTAAGCCATCTTGCTCAACGTCAATCTCATTAGCATCACCAGAGATATCGCTAAATGTTACAGCATTTCGGTCGCCGCTTTGCTCAACATCAAGCTCGTTTTCATCACCTTGTAAGCTACTTACTTTAAAGGTATTCCAAAAGCCATCTTGTTCTAGACTTAAAGTGTTTTCGTCGCCCGTAAGCATAGTGATTTCTGCTTCATGCCATTCACCCTCTTGCAAAGCGCTAATTTCATTTGCATTACCTTGCATATCCATATTGTAGAACCAGTGGCCGCCGTTGCCTTGCTCTACATCAATAAGGTTGTCATCACCAGTTACAATGTTAATCGCTTCGTTATTTACAAAAAAGCCTTGGCCAAATTGACTAACAAATAACATGTTGTTGTTACCTGTTACCTCGGAGATAAAGCCATTAGCAACGCCATCTTGCGAGTACACCTGTATATTGTTATCGCCAGTTGTGGTTACTTCGGCATAATTACCAAATTGGTTTTGTACAACTTCAGTTTCATTATTGTTACCTGTAGTAGTAACAACCATGGTGTTGCTGTCACCCTCTTGATAAAGAAGTGCGTTATTTTCATTTGAAGTCTGACTTAGGGTTAAGCTGTTTTCTAAGTTCTCAGTAGAGACTTGTGTACTTAGCTGTGAGCTTGATATTGATTTATTTTGTGTATCTGCATGTGAAGCAAAGCTAGTACCCACTGCTAATGCAACAGCGCAGCTTAAAAGTGTTTTATTCAACTTCATTATTTATTCTCCTTGAAATAGTAAAATCAAATACCTTAAGTGTTATAAATTTTAATAAGATATTTTCGCTCAGCATGCCGTGCTGAAATAATGGTGTGATCCACTCTTCAATTTGATTTTGTAAATCGTTTGTTATTACAAATAAAGAAATTTAATCCTGTCATCTTTATTAAATATAAAGCGAATAAACTTTTTTGTAAGAACACCTTCACTGTATTCCTCCTGACAATAGACTTAAATCATCTTTTTTTACCAATTTTATTTTTGTTAAATTTCATAGCCTTACAGTGAGGTATTCATATGGGAACAAAAAAAGAAAGAAAAACTAGTAAAAATGTTTGGTCCTTAAAAAGGTAAAAACGCGATGAGTTATTTCATAAAAATGGCTGTGTTGCATGTTTTTTTGTTAATCAGTCTGGTTAAAAATGTTGATTTTTAGTTGTTTGTTATTTTTTGGCTTGTGTAAATTCATATTTCTTAGTCTTCTAGTTCTATGCCACGTGATCCTCTTGTATTTGAAGTTGTAAGTAAACTTACTTAGTACCACTAAGTTAAACTAACTATGGATAGAACAATGAAAACAAAATTATCTATTATCACTCTTGCTTTACTTCCTTGCTTAGCTGCTGCAAAACTACCTGATGCAGGTGTTAAACAGCCTGTTGTAGCAAGTAGCGATGCCTTAATTGTTAAATACAAAAAAAATGCATCCGCACAAATGCGTAAACAAGCCCGTTCGTTAGTGAAAGCAAAAATTTCAGATGTAAACGCAGATGAAATTGATGATAACTATAAGTCTTTACTTTCTGGGCGTTTAGCTAAGTTTAAAATTTCAGGCATGAGTACTAAAGAAGCAATCGCTCGATTAAAATCACATCAAGCCATTGAATACGTTGAGCCTGATTATCAAGTAAGTATTGCAGGTACCCCTGATGACCCACGTTTTGACGAGTTATGGGGCTTGAATAACGATGGTCAAACAGGGGGTACTGCCGATGCTGATATTGATGCCGTAGAAGCGTGGGATATTTCGACAGGTAGCCGCGATGTTGTAGTAGGTGTAATTGATACAGGTATTGACTATAGCCACAGCGATTTAGCGAGCAATATGTGGGTAAATAGCAGTGAAATACCAGGAGATGGCATCGATAATGACGGTAATGGCTTTGTAGATGACGTGCACGGTATTAATGCAATTACCAACACTGGTGACCCTATGGATGATGAAGGCCATGGTACTCACGTATCTGGCACCATTGGTGCTAGCGGTAATAATGCAACAGGTGTTGTGGGCGTTAACCACGAAGTATCACTTGTAGGTTGTAAGTTTTTAGATGCTGCAGGTAATGGTTCAACATCAGACGCTATTAAGTGTATTGACTACATGGTAGGACTTAAAAATGCCGGTGTTAACTTACGCGTATTAAATAATAGCTGGGGCGGTGGCGGTTATAGCCAAGCTCTAGCAGATGCAATTGCATCAAGCGAAGCGGCCGATTTACTGTTTGTAGCCGCAGCGGGTAACGACACGATAGATAACGATGTTAACCCTCATTATCCTTCTAACTACGAAAACGCAAGTGTATTATCGGTTGCAAGTACGGATCAAACCGATAATATTTCATGGTTCTCACATTATGGTTTAACAAGCGTTGATATGGGCGCCCCTGGTAGTGCTATTTTATCGACCACACCAGGTGAGAGCTACGCATCTTATTCTGGCACATCAATGGCGACGCCTCATGTTGCAGGTGCTGCTGCGTTAGTGTTATCTATTAATCCTGAACTAAACACGCAAGAGCTTAAAGAGTTACTAATGAGCTCTGGTGATGCAAATGCGGCACTACAAGGTGTAACGGTGGCAGGTACTCGTCTTAATGTGAATCAAGCACTTATTGATGCAGATCCTACACCTGGCTTTAAAATTTCAGCCGATCCACTTACGCAACAAATTGTAGCGGGCCAAGCTACAAATTACACATTTACCATTGGCTCAATTGCCGAGTGGGATGAAGAAGTAACGCTTGAACTATCATCAGCATTAAGCAGCGCTTATTTATCGGCTAGTACCGCTCGCCCTGGCGATGATGTAATGCTCAATGTTGAAACCGACACTGATACACAGTGGGGTGAATACGACCTAACAGTGATTGCCACAGCGGGTGACATTGTTAAAGAGCAGTCAGTTAAATTAATGATTCAACCTGTTGGTCTAAACGACTTTACCTACAGCAGTAACGCAAGTGTTGAAATTCCTGATAACTCGCCAGTGGGCGCTGTATCAGTGATTAATGTACCAGATGATTTAACCGTTTTTGGTACTACCGCAGATGTTGATATTACGCACACTTACTCAGGCGACTTAGTGGTTACATTAGTATCTGCACAAGGTACGCAGGTAACACTGCAAAGCAATGTGGGTGGTTCAAGCGACGACATAGTAAGAAGCTTTACGTCTGAGTCATTTAATGGTGAAGTGGCTACAGGTGATTGGACACTACACGTAGAAGATACCGCAGCAGCTGATACGGGCACCATTAATACTTGGTCTCTTACATTAAGTGCTATTGGTGAAGTTAGCCCACAACCACCGCGTGCGGGCTTTGATGTAGAAACACAAGGCTTAACAGTTAACTTTACAGATACAAGTACCGACTCAAATAACGATATTACACAATGGAGCTGGGACTTTGGTGATGGTGCAACATCATCAGATCAAAACCCAATGCATGTATATGCAGCATCAGGTAATTACGAGGTTGTATTAACTGTGACTGATAGTGAAGGCAATACTAGCAGCTCAACGCAAACGGTTGTAGTGAGTGATGTAGAGCTAGAGCTTACCCTTAAACGCGCTAATAAATCTCGCCTTGATACCATGCGTGTAGATTTAAGTTGGGAACGTGTTGGCGCTGAGTCGTTAAGCCTATACCGTAACGGTGAGCTGGTTGATACTACATCAGACAACGGCCGTTACCGCGACTACGTACGTGGTGCTACATTACCATCGTACGATTACCAATTATGTGTAACTGAAAATGTATGTTCTAACATCATTACAGTGTCATTTAATTAACTACTCCTAAAGTGACCTTAAGCCCAGCACTGCTGGGCTTTTTTTGTTTTACGATAAATCTAATAAGCTCTTAGAGTTTAGTTTGAACGGCTCACATCTAGGCTTTTTTATACCAAACCGCATAATTAAGTGATCTATTTTGAGGATGGATAAACGTGTTAATAGCAAGGCAAAAAATTCGCTATTTAGTTGTTCTCGGCAATTGCTCCTGCATTGCTCTACCTTCTGCATCCATGCAGTCGTAAATGAGAAT
>NZ_LKDU01000023.1:0-72066 GCF_001401855.1 Pseudoalteromonas sp. P1-7a
AAAGCTAAAAGCTAAAAGCTAAAAGCTAAAAGCTAAAAGCTAAAAGCTAAAAGCTAAAAGCTAAAAGCTAAAAGCTAAAAGCTAAAAGTGCTCACATAGTAAACACTTACGCCCTATGCTTTAATATTAAAAACAAGGGAGGGCGTTATGCGTAAAAATCGATTTTTATTTAATAAACACGTTGTGGCAATGGCTACGCTAGGGGCTTTAGCTGCCCCGCTGCCTGTATTGAGTAATGAGCCAGGGGTATTAGTTGAGCAGCTTTGTGCCAGTTGCCATAGTTTAAATAACCTAGAGCGCAGTGCGGGTTATAGCCAAGCGGATTGGCAAACACTCACAAGTTATATGGTTGATACAGGGGAAGGCACGGCCCTTAGTAAAGATATAAGCACGTATTTGGCAAAGCATTACCCTGTTAACACTAAGCGCGAGTCAACGGTGGTTAAAGGCGATTTAAAACTAAACTTTAAATACTGGCAAGTGCCTACGCTTGGGCAACGCGCTCGCGACCCTGTGCAAGGTGAAAACGGGCTTATTTGGTGGGTTGGCCAGTGGGGCAATATTTTAGGCAGGTTAAACCCTAAAACCGGTGAAATGAAAGAGTACACTTTGCCAAGTAGTACGTATGCGCACAGTGTATCGCTTGATAAAAACCAAACCCCTTGGTTTTTAGGTAATAAAAATGGCACGGTTGGGTATTTAGATTTAACGACCGAAAAATTTAAAGTGTATAAAATGCCCAATAAAAATGCCCGTGACCCGCATACTGGCGTGTTTGATGATGCAGGTATTTTTTGGTTTACCCTGCAGCACAGCAACATGGTTGGCAAGTTAGACCCAAAAAGTGGCGATATTAAACTGGCTACTTTACCCACTAAAGGCTCACGGCCCTATGGTATAAAGCTTGATTCAAACGGGACGCCGTGGGTGTCGTGTAATGGCAGTAACTGTCTGGTTAGAGTTGATAAAAACACCATGGCGCTTAGCGAAATAAAACTCCCAGGTGCTAAAACACATACTAGGCGCCTTGCTATTACGCCTGATGATATGGTGTTTTATGTAAACTCTGGTATGGGTAAACTTGGCCGCTATAACCCCAAAAACGGTAAAATAACGCAGTGGGATAACCCCAGCGGCGCAAACAGCCACCCGTATGCCATTGAGTATGCCGATAATGCTATTTGGTTTAATGAATCGGCTAAACGCCCCGAAACACTAGTTAGGTTTGATTTAAAAACTCAAACCATGCAAAGCTGGCAAATTCCCAGTAAAGAAGGGGTTTACTCTGGCTTAATTAGGCATATGCGTATGGGCAATAACGGCTTAATTATTCATCAAACGGCTACTAATCAATTAGCCGAAATTACGTGGTCTAAGTAATTGAGTTTATTAACACGTTATAGAGAGCTGCTAAGCGTTAATACCCTTATGTATGAGGTAGGAGTTTTTTACAACAGTTAGCAATATTTACGTTATTTACAAGAGTGTGCGAATGGGGTTTGACTTAAGTTATTGATTTTTATCTATTGTTTTGGTGGCTTAGGTTTTGCTTAGTAATAGCTGTATTATTTTAAATAAATAAAGGAGTTATTATGAGCAAGGTTATTACTGGGTTATTTGAAAGTGCATCGCAAGCAACACTGGCTATTTATAGGTTAGAAGCATTAGGTATTAATGAAGCTGATATAAGCATTGTAGCCAACGACTCATACGCAAAGGAAGATTTTGCTTTAGATGAGGGAACTAAAGCGGCTGAGGGCGGCATTGTAGGAGCTGCCTCAGGTGGTATTATTGCCGCTCTTGTAGGCGGGTTTACTGCTGTAGGTAGCGTGGCAACAGGTGGAGCAGGCTTGCTCGTAGCTGGTCCATTAGTGGCTGCTTTTGCAGCGGGCGGCGCTGGTGCTGCTGTAGGTGGCACGTTAGGTGCTGCTATTGGTGCATTTATCCCTGAGCACGAAATTAAATATTATGAAGATGCGATTGAAAAGGGCTCTATTTTAATCGGCGTTAAGTACGATAGCGATAACAAAAACGCAATTGAAGAAATTCTTAACAATGCAGGGGCAAGCAACGTCTCTACTGCATAATGGTTAAAGGAATTACCAGAAAGGTGAAACGTAGTTTCACCTTTTTTTATTCATTTTTAAATGTCTTTAAACACACTTTATTTATAGCGTTAAAAAACCCCTATAAGGGGCTTTAGAAAAGTTACACTTATTAGGTGGGTTATTTGTGCTTTCGTTTATCTAGCGCGTAATTTACGGCCATTCTTGCTAAGCCTGCACCCACGCCCGACACCACAGCCCATGTAACGGCTTCTTTAAGATCAGTTTTTTCACTCGGCTTGTTTTTTGGGGCTGGCTCATTGGTTACTTTTTCCCACGACTTTTGTAAACTTTTTCTGGTCAACATGCCAGCTGATGCAGCGGCTAGGCCTATACCTAGTGTTTTAATTAGTTGCTTGTTACTCATAATTCCCTCCATTGTTTAATAACGATAGGGTCATCTATAACCCGTTTAATGACACTAGTATGTGGAGCAATTAGCATACCGACAGCGCAATGGGCGTGGCGAGCATGGTTTATTTTAGTTTGTGTATGAGGGGGTAATTTGATTAAACGCGCTGTGCTACTGGCTTAGCGTAAAGTTAACTAATTAGCCTCTTAGCGGTTAAGTTGTTTTTTAAGCCACCGCAAAAGGTATTTAGGAAAGCGTGGGTTGCCTGCTAGGCCTGTAAAGTTGTCATTTTATTTGTAAATATGCATCAGTTTTTGTACAGCGTTTTGGCAAAATTGCGCAGTATGATTAAAAGTGGCGAGTTGATAATTTCCCATAGCTGATTATTTTATTATGATTCAGCGAGTTAAGTATTATGTAGGTAAATTATGCATCCATAGCGAGCTTGGTATAAAGATTGAACCTAACAGCTAAGCAATCACGGTAATTTATAAACCTGATACTTTACGAGGAGATTACAATGAATAGTTTACTGTTTAATTCATCTGGTAGTAAAAGCGTAACACAAATTTTTAAACCCGCTTGCGCCATATTTTTTACCGCTGCAATGCTACAAAATAGCGCATTGGCGAATGTAGATGTTGATATGCATGCAGTAAGTAAGTCGGGGCAAGGTGAGCTACTTGGCACCGTTACATTGACAGAAAATGAGCATGGGGTGGTATTTACCCCTGCGCTTAAGGGGTTAACGCCTGGGCAGCATGGCTTTCATGTTCATCAATATGCTAGCTGCGAGCCAAAGCAAAAAGACGGTAAAGTTGTACCTGCCGGTGCTGCTGGTGGGCACTTTGATCCTAACAGTACTAAACACCACGATGAACCGTGGAGTAATGGCCACTTAGGCGATTTACCTGCGTTATATGTAAATAAGGATGGCGAAGCTACATCGCCTGTTTTAGCCCCAAGGCTCAAGCTTGAGCAGCTTAAACAACACGCAGTGATGATCCACAAAGGGGGCGACAATTATGCCGACGAACCCAAGAAACTGGGTGGCGGCGGTAAACGTGTTGCGTGCGGCGTAATTAAGTAATACGGAGGTTATTATGCCTTATCAAAATACAAATGAGTTACCGGAGTCGGTAAAAAGTAATTTACCAAAACACGCCCAAGAGATATACCAAGAGGCGTTTAATAGCGCGTGGGATACCTATAAGGACCCAAGCGATAGAAAAAACGATGACGATCGCGAAACCACAGCGCATAAAGTGGCGTGGTCTGCTGTTAAAAATAGCTACAGTAAAAATGATAATGGAAACTGGGTTAAGGCGAGTAATTAGTTACTTGTAAAAGTAAAAAACCAACGTTTAAAAAGCCGCTACAACTTTTGTAGCGGCTTTTTTATAGCGTAATTGGGCTACTCGCTTTTGTGCTTACGGCGTTTATAAAAGGCAAAACCACCTACTACACACGCTAATATAAACGCCATAATAATAGTAAATGCCCACGGCCCAAAATTAGCAATGGCAGGAAGTGCGAGCGCAGTAACAATACCGCCGCCAACCACAGGCTCATAAAGCGGTTGTTTGTAACTAAAGGGGCGAATATGCTCACTAGGGTTCGAGGTAGCCTGTTTTAGCATTAACAGTCCAACCGCCGTGGTGCCCATAGATTGCCCAAGCTCGCCAATCCCTCTCACTTTCCAATCTTTAGGGAAAAACCACCCACCAAAGAAAAAGTAAATAGCTGCGCTATAAGCAACCCCCACCGCACCTAAAATTAAAATACTTTGCCAATATTTAGCAAGCACCGATAAGTTAAGTGCACCCAGTGCGGCAATTATCAGTAAATCGAGGGAGAGGTTAGAAAGCAGGTTTATTTGATAGTGACTAATTAAGTTACCCATGCCTGATTTATTAAGCGCTATTTGCACCACTAAACCCACCATCATGGCAATGGGGAATAAAGGCATGTACTCAAGTATTTTTACAGATGAATCGGCAAAAAGGCTTTTTTCGGCTACTTGTAAGCCGCTAAGTAAAAGCCAAGCAACAATAACAACAGTGCCTAAAATAGCAAAGTGCAGACCAAACGGGCGGTCTTTTACTTCTACTTTTTCGTCGTGGCTAATTTCAAGCTCTTGGTCGCCATCATCGGTGCGATTAGACATAATAGTCCCTAACACGATGGCGCTTATAAGGCCTATTGTTGCTATACCTAGCCCCAAGTCCATACCTTTTGCAAAATCGATACTCTCAAAAGTGGATTGCAGGCCAGCTACGGTGCCATGTCCGCCTTGAAACCCCACAGCAATAAGCGCACCGGCAATTTCATTGGTATCAAATAAAGGGGCTAGTATTAATAATGCTGTGATCATCCCGACTACATATTGGCCTATGGCAATGCTGTAGCCAAAGCTTAAATTGGGTAGGCTTTGATTTAGCGATTGCTTAATTGTAGGTATTCTTTTACCTAAAAATAAACCTGCAAACACCACCACAATTAAATACCCAGGTAACTCCTTCCATATATTTGTGACCTTTTCATCTATCCATAAATTAGTCCCTTGGAGTGACAAATTAATATGCTCACCGAGTAATTGTGGCCCTAATAAAAGAGCCAACACGCCGGCAATTAACGAGGAGGGCACAATTAACCCCCTTAAAAATGTGTACTTAATTAAATTACCTAGCGTTAAAAAAAAGGCTAGTAATAGTAACGACTTAAAAAATATAGCTATATCCATAACTGATTTAACCTGTGTTTTATGCTCCTTTAAACTGCCCGCTAATAAAAAGAGCTATACATGTTTGAGTGCTAAATACGCTAGGTAGCAATATATATTCCAGCAACTTTTAAATTTTAAGTGATTGATAATTCTATTTTAAATATTTTATACTGAATTGAGTGCGACGGCTTTACAGAGTTTTTGTATGATTTTCAAACTAAAGTGTTAGGTAAATAAACAGGGGATGCGCTAAACACTCGTGTGAGTTTCACTCAAATGTGCGTTACTATTTGGCTAAATTAAGTTTGTTTTAGCCCATTGGGATAGCGTTGAATTATTTAGCTCACCTTTATTTTGCACAACCTACAGCCGATTCGCACTTTGGCAATTTATTAGGTGACTTTGGCGGCCGCAGGTATGCACAGCACCTGCCAAGTAGCGTTATACACGCACTAGAAAATCACTACTTAGTTGATAAGTTTACCGACTCACACTATTTAGTAAAATCCGCTAAACAGTACTTTTCGCCCGAGCGAAAACGCTTTGCAGGCGTAGCGATTGACGTGCTGTTTGATCATTTTTTAATTAGGCATTGGCAACACTTTAACAAACTCCCTTTAAATGACTTTAAACACAGCAGCTACGCACTTTTAAATGATCGCATAGCGGTTATGCCACCGCGCATGCAGCATGTTGTAACCAGCATGATTACAAACGATTGGTTTAAAGAGTACGAAACGATAGAAGGGGTAGGGCTTGCGCTCGATAACATAGCCAAACGTATTCGTTTTACTAATAACTTTGCTGGTACTGCTGATGATATAACGCAAAACTACCATGAGTTAGAAACAGTATTTTTAGCGTTTTTTCCTGAGCTGATTGAGCATGTAAAAGAGAGCGGGCTTGAAAAAACATATTAAAAAAGGCCCAACGACACTAGGTTGTTCGGCCTTTTAAGTTTAATTTTTATAGCTATTTTAGTTACTTTTTCTTTTCACTCGGCGCTGGTTGGCCATAATTAGGTGAGCGAGGTCCGTATAATAAGCCGTTGTAAGCATCTGAAGAAAGTAAGCGGCTTGAAGTAATAGCGGCTATTTCAAATCCCTTATCAGTCACAGTTTCTGCTATTTGATTAATAGCTGCCACAACAAGCATACCGACTAGCCCACCGCCGCTATTATTTTGCTGCTCTGCCGAAGATGCTCTAGCTTTGCCTTGCCATAATTGCTCGCCACTTCGTAAATCAACTAATGAAGCTGATACAGTTACAGCGGTTTCGCTAGAAATTACAACATAGCTAGTACCATATTCTTCAATGGTAATATAAAGGGCAGTGTCAGCACCAAAAATATCATGTAGTTTTTTTACAGGTACTTGGTGTACATCACTTGCGACCGTAAGGCCATTGCCCTTGAAGGTTTGTTCAACTAGTGCTACCGGAAAAACGTAAAAACCAGACTCAGCAATAGGGGCTACCATTTGTGTCATAACACTGTAAGGCGCTATAACTTCAGGTGTATTATTTAATGGCGGTAAAATAATTACTGAATGCGGATCTGCTTGTTTAAATGCTGTGTAGTCGTGTGCTGGTGGAGCCGACACACACCCAGTAAGCAGTGCTAATAACGCTATTGTTGTAAGTGTTTTAAAGTTGAACATATTAAGCACCTTTCGCCGATTTTAGAAGGAAATCTATATATTGAACAGACTCAGGGAAAAGTGTTTTTTCTGTTTCAAAGTGAGTTGTACCTAAAGCGGGGTTGCCTGTTTCGAAATAAAGCATGCCCAAGTGAGCATGTAGGCCAGGCGCAACAGGTTTGTTTTTACCAGCGGCTTCGCTGATGATTTGTTCAAGCATGCTAATTTGTTCTTCAGCTGACACTTCATCTGCTTTTAAGTAGGCATAAACTGCAGTGCTATAATCGCCATAGTAATAAATTGGCTCTTTAGTCGAATTACAGCCTGTTAGAGCTGCACAAACCATAATTAGAGATAACAGTTTTTTCATTATTTATCACCCCATTGGCCTGATTCTAAACCAGTAACAAGCTTATTAACGACTTCACGAATCGCTAAATCGAGCACTTTCCCATTTAAAGTTGCATCGTATGAAGCTGTACTACCAAAGCCAATAACTTCGCGTTCCGATAAGCTGTATTCGCCAGCGCCCTGAACAGAGTAAATTACTTCTGAAGTTGTTACATCAACAACATTTAAGGTTACTTTTGCATAGGCAATTTGCGATTTACCTTTGCCTAATAAACCAAATAGTTGGCGATCGCCAATGGCTTTTCGACCGAACTCTGTTACATCGCCTGTTACTACAAACTTTGCACCACTAAGAACTTGTTTTGTACCTGTTAACTTTGCTTCTTCTGCAAGGGCAGCCATGTTGTCGCGATCTAAAACGCTAAAGCGATTTGTTTGTTGTAAATGGCTCATTAATGTCGTTTTGGCTTGGTTACCTAAACGGTCTTGTCCTGAAGAAAATATGCCGTTTTGAAAGCTAGAGCGATTTACAAATTGGCCTACGACTAATTTACTTTTTGTGCCAGAATAGGTTGTGTTGTAGCTTGCTACCGTTGGTGTTTCAACTACTTTTGATGATGTAGTTGCACAGCCTGATAGAGTAGATGCAGTAAGTGCAGAGATTATAATTGTTTTAATGTGTTTATTGCTTATGCGCATAAGTTTTTTATATCCGTTTAAATAAATGCAGAAGTAATCTAGAAAGGAGCTTGCACAAGAAAAACCAGTTTAAGTTCAAGAATCCATTCCAAGCGACTTTATAAACAATAATTCATGTAAACGCAATGTTATTATTAATTTAAGAGCAATATATCAACCGGGAAATAAGTGTAACCCTTACAACCTTGCTTCAACTTTTAACTATTGAATTAAAAAATATGAAGTTAGGACTGATAGCTATTTAAGTGAGCTATATATTAATCCGTCAAGGTAATAGATAAATTGAACGACTGCTCAAGTTATGCTTTAATTGTAGCTACTACTTTTAGGAGCGTTTTATGATCAAATTTTATTTTCACCATACACCTAACCCAATGAAGGTTGCTTTGTTTTTAGAAGAAACAGGCCTACCGTTTGAACTTGTACCACTTGATACTTTAAAAGGTGAGCAACATACACCTGAGTTTAAAGCCATTAATCCTAATGCAAAAGCACCTGCCATTGTTGATGGTGAAACCCGTGTGTTTGATTCGAACGCTATATTAATGTACCTAAGTGAAAAACACGGCAAGTTAGCAGGTAAGCCAGAGAATCGCGCCGAAATGCTTTCATGGTTAATGTTTATTGCATCGGGTTTAGGCCCATACTCAGGGCAAAGTGTTCATTTTAGACACATGGCGCCAGAAGGGCTTGATTACGCAGTAAACCGCTACTTGCGTGAGGCGCAGCGCCATTACGAAGTGCTTGATACACACCTTAAAGGTCGCGACTTTATAGTGGGTGATGAATACACTATTGCTGATGTATCTGCTTGGGGTTGGATTGATAAAGCCCCTGTAGTACTTGGTGAAGAAGGCCTTGCACCATACCCTAATTTAAAGCGTTGGTTTGAAAGCATTGATAGCCGACCAGCGGTTGCGCGTGCACGCAAAATTGGCACCGATGTCGCCTTTAAAAAAGAATTTGATGAAGAAGCCAAACGTGCTTTTTTCCCATCTAATTACCCAAAGAGCTAACGCTTAAAAGTAAAAAAGGGCAATTTTTGCCCTTTTTTATGCGTATTAATTCCTTAATTTTGCTACAGCGCTACTAAGCTATGCTCTAGCATTGATTGAATCTGTTCTACTATTTTAGCTTCTGTTTCTGGTTCAAACTGTTGTATACGCGGAGTATGGATATGTCCGGTAGGTATGCTTGAATTAAGCTCGTCACGTAGGCGTATGCTGCGATACGATATTTCGTTAGATAAATAGCCACCCCCGCCGCCATTTACCGCAACACTGTTCTTAAGTACGCCATACGATCCCGCTTTAAAGGTTTTATTAAGTGTAGTGACTTCGCGGTTGTTGATTACTTTATACGGGCCTTTGGCTTTTTGCATAGCGCTTACAGGTAGGCTAAATTTTACAAACTCATTACCAGGTAGGGGGCGTCCATTTAGCTTAGGAATAACAGGGCTTGTTTGCGTACCGCCGTAGACAATATTAGCGTTATCTGGCGCGGTGACACTGCGGCGTTTACCCGGAAAGTGCTCTAAATCAAACTCGGTTCTGCCCATGCTAACCGTTACAACCATGTCAACGTTATTTAGTGCATAGTAGGGGGCAAGCAGAGACTCTATTATGCCTTGGTCAAAGTCTTTGTAGCGTACTGGTACCATAACCGTGTTAATTTCGGCGCTAACGCCATTGTAATTAATAACTTGGCCGTCGAGTAACAACGCGGCTACCCCAGATGGGTTACTTTGGTTGATATTTTTGTCGAGTAAAAAAGGGTCAAAACCGGTTAGAACAATCTTTTTATCACTGCCTGATGAAAAAGCTAAATCGGTGCGGCCTCGGCTGCCTTCTTCAAGCATTTTTAGCAGCGTATTTATTTGCGCGTCAGATAGCTCAAATTTTGCGGCGGTTGTACGTATTATTTTACTTGAAAGCAGGCGCGCCCAGTAAAGTGCTCTATCGTCGTAGTTTTTAGTTTTAATAATGCGTTGCTTAGCGCTTTCCCAAAGCTCAAAACTATAGGTTTTTATGAGCTGCTTGGCCTCTTTAAAGTTATTGAGCGCTTTGAACTGCTGCTCAAAGCTGGTTACTTCTTTATCAAAGGCGTTTAACACGGCGGGCATTACAGTTTGTGCTTTGCTGATGCGTTGTTCTTCAACGGTGAGTGGATTACTTAAAGCTGCGAATGAAGAGGCAATTAAGCTGGTTGCTAGTAATACTTTGATCATGATACTCCTAATTAAGCCGTTGTTATTTGAGTAACTTACTATCCTACTATTAAACAGTGAGGGCAATTATTTAAAGTTGAATTAATTGATATCTGGTACGGATAGAATGTTACATTATTACATTTTAATGAATTTAGCAAAGCGCCGCACTTTTAGTGGGTTATTTCCTTTACTATAGATTTAATAAAAAACACGGGAATAAAATAATGGTCTCTAGAAGAGAGTTTTTATTAAGTGCAGGCTCGCTTGCGTTTATTGGCTTATCGCGCAGCGCAATGGGTAATGTTGCTTTACCTGAAGTAACAACTAAGCTGCCCGCTTATGGCCCATTAATAGCCGATCCTCAGGCCTTATTAGATTTACCTAAAGGCTTTAGTTATCAGGTTATATCTAAGCTTGGCGATAAAATGGATGATGGTTTAGATGTGCCCGATCGGGCTGATGGCATGGGCTGTATTGCATTAGATAACGAACGCGTAGCCCTTATCCGTAATCATGAATTACAGCCTAAACACATTGATACAGCGTCTGATTTAATTTGTAATCACAAAAGCCCCTTAGCCTATGATTCGCTTGAAAATGGTGTAGCTTTGCCTGGGGGCACTAGTCATATAATTTATAATTTAAAAGAGCAAAAACGCGAGCAAGAATATTTATCGCTATGTGGCACAATACGAAACTGCTCAGGCGGTGTAACACCATGGGGTAGTTGGCTAACGTGCGAAGAAACCGTTATGGATAAAAGCGATGGTTTGTCACAATCTCATGGTTACATTTTTGAAGTTCCAGCTAGTGCCAAAGGCTTAACTAAGCCAGAGCCATTATATGATATGGGCCGATTTAACCATGAAGCCGCAGCAATAGACCCACAAACCGGTATTGTTTATTTAACTGAAGATAGAGGCGATAGTTTGTTTTATCGGTTTATTCCTCATCATCGCGATAAGTTAAATAAAGGCGGCACATTGCAAGCTATGGTAATTAAAAACCAGCCTCAGTTTGATAGCCGAAATTGGGACTCTCCGGCCATGCCACTTCACAGCGACCTTTTGGTTGAATGGATAACACTTACAGACCCTAAAAGCCCAAATGATGACTTACGCAAGCAAGGTTATAAAAAAGGCGCAGCCTTATTTGCACGGGGGGAGGGGATACATTGGGGTAAAAATGAGCTTTATTTTTGCTGTACTAATGGGGGCAAAAAGCAGTTAGGTCAGGTAATGAAGTACACACCATCAAAAAACGAAGGTACTGAGTTAGAGCAAAATGAACCTGGCAAAATACAACTATTTGTAGAAAGTACAAACGAGTCGTTATACAATTTTGGTGATAATTTAACGGTAGCGCCTAATGGGCATTTAATTGTATGTGAGGATCAATATACTGATACGGTGAATAACCATATACGCGGGGTAACACCTAAAGGAGAGGTGTATAACTTTGCTAAATTGCATACGCAAACAGAGCTTGCTGGGGCGTGTTTTTCACCTGACGGGCAAACCTTATTTGTAAATGTATACATGCCATCTAAAACGTTGGCTATTACTGGTCCTTGGGATAGTTTTAAGCTTTAAAGCGGTAAAAAATACAAACGCTTAGCATGCTTATACTAGGCGTTTGTATTTTAACAATCCTTGTAGATTTACCAAATCCGTTAGCAAGCTTTAATCGTCCTTGGTGCATTTACTGCATCCTTTATGTAATAAGTAACGGGTCCTTGTAGTTTGCACTTCATCCTGTACCAACTTATGTAACGTATCCTTGTATGATTATTAGTCCCTTAACACTTATTAACATTCCTTGTATGGCAAAGTAGGTAATCAATTAATGATTTAGTTTACCAGCAGACGATTCAATGTGAGCACGCACAAACCATTGAAATTGCTCCAAATCGCCAAGCTGGCTGGTGATCATGTCTTCAGATACAGGGTCTAATTCAGACAGCGTGCTAATGGCATTACGATGATCGGCGTTTACGCCACTGTATACTTTGTCTAATGCGCCCAAATGTTCAATAACAAAGGCTTTACCTAATGAATATTCATCCCACGTGCGGCGATCTACAATTGACTTAGGTGTACCTTGTGGCGTACCGCCTAATGTAGCAATACGCTCTGCGATGGTGTCGGTCATTTCGCGAATAGCATCCACCTGCGGGTCTAACATTTCATGAACGCCAATAAAACTAGGGCCCACTACATTCCAATGAATATGCTTTAAAGTAAGTTGTAAATCTAAAAGAGATACAAGTCGATTATCGAGTGTTTCAATTGTTTTTTTTGCTGTTTCGTTATCCATACCTGGGGCTGTAAATTCAATTGGGTGTTGTGAGTTACTCATAATGTCTCCCGTTATGTAATGTGTTGTATGTAGCCATTGCTACTATTTAACTTGCAATACATGAAGCAAAGCCTATGCCTATTAGAATTGTTTATATAATCCTTTGATAATTAATGGTTTATTTTAATTTCTAGTGTGAGGTAAACAAAAGGAAGGGCGGAGATTATGAATTTTATGCACTGATTTTTGTAAATTCTGCATACTAGCAATAAAGTCGGAATGCGTGTGGTACGCGTTTAAATTAGACGGCGTTTAGAAAGGCATAATCGGTGTAGTGCAACTATTTTGCGTACTTAGTAGTTAATTTAGACCCGCATTACATGAGCTTTAAAAGTTAGTTTTAGGGCGCACGCGTTTCAATATTTAAGTTAGACATAATTTATAAACTAAGCAGCTATACCTAAAAGGAGCCAATTGTGTACCTACGTTAAATTAGCACTCACACTTTATATTCATACAAAGCCTGTACAGTTCTTCGATTGCTGCATATAACTGCCTAGATTTAAAAAATCATTCTTTATACTTATTTAATCTCTTTAGTTGGTGAATGCTCACTGATATACTCCTGCCGCATTTTAATTGGGGTTATGTAAATAAATAATGAATTTTTTTAAAGCACTGTTTACAATATCTATACTGCTTTTGTCTCACTCAGCTCTAGCAGAAAATTGGAGCATCACACAGCTTCACACAAACTTTGGCGATGCCTTAAATCCTTTTACTGGGGAGTCGTCATTTACACGCACCTACACCATAGAGCATGCCTCAGAGCATGACTTGGGTGATAACTACTTTTTTATCGATTTTTTAAACGACAGCCTTAGTGATGGTTTTCAAGATACGGGTATTTATGGCGAGTGGTACACAACACTTAGCTTATCTAAAGCCTTAGAGACTTCTTTAAAATACGGACCAATAAAAGACACAGGTTTAGTATTTGGTATAAATGCCGGTGAAGAGGGGTTAATGAAATACACCCCAGGCATAAAGCTCAGCTGGGATGCGCCAGGCTTTGATTTTTTAACAACCACTTTTGCAGGCTATATTGATGCCAATGGTGGCGTTCAAAAAGATCAGTTAGCTAAACAAGATAACAGTATTTTTATAGACCTTGCTTGGGGTGCTCCTTTCTCGTTAGGTAGCCAAGCATTTTACTTTACCGGCCATGTTGAATACATCTCAGGGCGTAATGATGAGTTAGACAAAAAAGTTAATGAATGGCTACTTGCGCAGCCTGCAGTGTATTGGGATGTTGGGCAAAACTTTAATTTAGATGCTAAGCAATTAATGGTGGGAGCTGAATGGCGTTATTGGTACAACAAGCTTGGTACGGCTGACATAGAAAACCAGCCCTTTTTACATGCCATTTGGGTATTTTAAGCAAAGCATGCTTTGCTAGGCTGATAAAAAAATAGCGCCTTTTGGCGCTATTTTTGTCAGTGTGGTTGGAACTATAAATGGTTGGTTTTATACCAACCCGCAATAAAACTTAATCATTTTTAGGGGCTAAAAGTGTCGCTATCTGCGTTAAAAAACTCTCATTTAGAACAACTAAATAGCGAATTTTTTGCCTTCCTATCAACACGTTTTTCCATCCTCAAAATAGATCACGTAATTATACGGATTGGTATTACTCGTAACCACGAGGTTTTTTGGTTTTTATTACTGCGATGTAAGCATGCCAGCTGGCATAGCTTAGCAAAGGCATAATTACAATAAAGCCCGCGGCGCCGGTAGCAAAGCCGATGGCTACGAGTAAAAATATACAAATAGACCACACCACCATAGCGGCAAAGTTAGTTTTAACAGCGTTCATAGAGCTGATCACTGCGGTCATAATATCTACTCGGCGCTCCATCATTATTTGCGGAGCAAAAGCAGAAAGCGAAAACACAGTTACAAGCAATACACCACCTATTAAACTGCCTAGCGTTAAAAACGCTGATAATTCTTCAAAGGTGGGGTTGGCATGGCTAGGATATAAAGCATGCACAAGCGCGGCTAATCGCATCCAAGCTATCATGATCACCATTAGCATTATTGCAAAACCCCATTCACCTACCGGGTTTCTAAACATCGACTTAATAGAGTGGCTTAATGTGGGTTTATGCCCTTTCTCAAGCTCCCATGCTACATCGTAAAGACCTGCGGCAAAGGCAGGGCCTATTAATGCAAATGCCACGGTTGCGGGCAGTATCACTAAATAAGTCCCTGTAAACATTGCCGAGTAAATAATAGCTACAGGAATTAGGGTAAATATAACCCCGTAAATTAGGCTCAATATGGGCGCACGGGTCATGTCTTTAAACGCCAGTGCGAGCCAGTGAAAAGCTGCAAATGTGTTTACCTTATTGCATTCAATGCAGCGGGCAAATTCAGAGTGTTTATTAATCGTATTTGTTGTTGGCATAACAACGCTCCTTAACAAGGTGTCTCTTAAAGGTTTAGAACACATTGGCTTTATTTACAAATTGAACAACATATACGCAACAAAAAATATTTTCGGTCAATTTATATACTAATTTGGTTTTGACAGCTGCTATTGGTGAGATAAATGAAAGGCTAATTTAGTAAGTAGGTATAAATTTGCAATTTGGTTAGTAAAAAGTTAATAAGTGGTGCTGGTAAGCTTTTTTTAATTACAACCAGTCTAACAGGAATAATAAAATGGACGAGATAATACATAATATTGATGTAAATCAGTATTTGCCCGCAGCAATAATGTGGGCAACAAATATTTTAATGGCAATCGTTATATTACTAATAGGTTTATGGCTTGCAGGCAAAGTGCGTAATATGATTGTAAGTTTATGCCATAAATACACTCATTTTGATGACACACTATTTAGGTTTTTAGGTAGCATGGCGCGCTATGTTATTTTAGCGTTTGTATTTATTGCCGTGTTAAACCGCTTTGGTGTGCAAACAGCTTCAATTATTGCACTATTAGGTGCAGCAGGCTTAGCTATAGGGTTAGCACTGCAAGGTGCTATGTCTAACTTGGCTGCCGGTGTGATGTTACTTATATTCAGACCTTATAAAGTAAACGACTTTATAGAAGCTGCAGGGCGCTTTGGTAAAGTTACCGAGGTTGATATGTTTACCACTATTTTGCAAACGTTCGATAATCAGCAAGTGATTATCCCCAATAGCCAAATTTGGGGAGCGCAGATTATTAATCATTCGCACCATCCTATTCGCGGCGTAGATATGCATTTTGGTGTGGCATATGATGAAAACACCGATGCTGTTCGCAAGGTTATTGATAGTGTGCTTGAGGCTCACCCACATATTTTAAAAGACCCAGCCCCTTTTGTTGAAGTAGAAACACTTAACAATAGCTCGGTAGACTTTTTAGTAAGGCCGTTTTGTAAAGGTGAGCACTACTTTGAAATTTTATACACAGTGCCCGAGCTGATTAAAAAAGCCCTTGATGATAACAATATCGAAATTCCATTCCCGCATCGTAAAGTTATTTTAGTTAACGAGAATAAAGACTAATATAAATCCTTTTTAAAAAGAGCACTTTTAAGTGCTCTTTTTTTGTCTGAAAAAGTTACATGCTTGTGTAAATTTTACTTTTTTATAAATTAGCCAAAATACGACTTTGTTACCTTTACCCTCCTTTTTTACTAGGTTAGTAGGCTGGTCTTGATATTGCATTTGCAAGGTCGCTTTTAGTTTTAAAGCTTATAAAAACTATTGACCCATTAAATCAAATTGTATGAAGGACTAAACATGGCTGAATCATTTAAATACGCAGGCAATAAAGGGCATGGCGGCGAGTTGCATCAAAAGGCGTCGGATGAACACCCTACCATGACCACGGCGCAGGGCTGCCCTGTAAGCGACGACCAAAATTCATTGCGTGCGGGCAAGCGCGGCCCAGGGCTTCTGGAAGATCACGTAATGCGCGAAAAATTATTTCACTTTGATCACGAACGCATTCCTGAGCGTGTGGTCCACGCAAGAGGGTACGGCGCACACGGATATTTTGAAACTTACGACACGCTTGAAGATTTAACCTGTGCAGATATTTTTCAGCGCAAAGGTGAAAAAACTCCAGTGTTTGCACGATTCTCAACTGTGGCAGGAAATAAAGGGTCTCCCGATTTAGCACGTGATGTTCGCGGCTTTGCTGTTAAATTTTACACCCAAGAAGGAAACTGGGATTTAGTGGGTAACAACATACCTGTATTTTTTATTCAGGATGCGATGAAGTTTCCCGATTTAATTCACTCTGCTAAGGCTGAACCAGACCGTGGCTTTCCGCAAGCACAAACCGCGCACGATAACTTTTGGGACTTTGTAAGTTTATCGCCCGAGTCGGTACATATGCTCATGTGGGCCATGTCAGATAGAGCTATACCGCGATCTTTACGCTTTATGGAAGGCTTTGGTGTTCATACCTTTAAATTTATTAATGCCAAAGGGGATGAGAAATTTGTTAAGTTTCATTGGAAACCAAAAGCCGGTATGCAGTCAGTTGTGTGGAATGAAGCACTTAAACTGAATGGCGCCGACCCTGACTTTCATCGCAGAGACATGTGGGAGTCTATTGGTAAAGGCGACTTCCCAGAGTGGGAGCTAGGCGTACAGGTGTTTGACCAACAATTTGCAGATGAATTTGAATTTGATGTTTTTGATTCCACTAAACTTATACCGGAAGAGCAAGTGCCCGTAAAAATTGTTGGGCGCATGGTACTTGACCGCGTAGTCGACAACTTTTTTGCCGAAACAGAGCAAGTTGCATTTTGTACACAAAACATTGTGCCGGGGCTTGATTTTACACCCGACCCATTACTGCAAGGACGTAATTTTTCGTATTTAGATACGCAAACCAAGCGCTTAGGCGGCCCTAACTTTACGCATATTCCGGTTAATGCGCCTAAATGTCCAATGCGCCATTTTCAACAAGATGGTCATATGGCAATGCATAACCCTAAAGGGCGTGTTAACTACGAGCCAAACTCGTGGAGCGGCGATGAACATAACCCACGCGAATGCCCAGTGCATGGCTTTAAAAGCTCAAGCGAGCCAGAAGTAAGCGGTGGAGATAAGCTGCGTTATCGCTCAGAAACATTTAGCGATCACTACAGTCAAGCTCGCCAATTTTACTTAAGCCAAACAGAAGTAGAGCAAGCGCACATTCAATATGCGTTTGTATTTGAGCTTTCAAAAGTAGAGCATGTGCCAATTCGTGAGCGAGTGGTTTCGCATTTATTAAATGTAGACAAAACATTAGCGCAAGAAGTGGCTAAGGGTCTACGCCTGCAAGACATGCCAGAGCCTGCAGAAGCGGCTATGCCAACGCGTAACGATTTACCTGTGTCGGATGCACTTAGTATTTTAAAAAATGCGCCTAATACCTTTAAAGGTCGTAAATTAGGTATTTTAGTAAGCGATGGTTTTGATGCCGATATTTTCAACTCAGTTATAAATGCCTTAGACGCTGAAGGCGCTAACTACGAAATTGTGGCCGCACAAGTGGGTGGAGCATGTTGTAGTAAAGGTAAGCATGTAGCAGCTGATCAAGTAATTAATGGCGGTCCTTCGGTGCTTTACGATGCGGTGATGGTACTTGCAACGCAAGAAGGCGCTAAGAAGCTTGCCGGTATTCCTGAGGCTAAGGACTTTGTAAGCGATGCATTCGCGCATATGAAGTATATAGGCTATACACAAGATGCTATGGCATTGTTTGAAGCCGCAGGGCTTGATGATGGTAAGGTTGATGATGGTTGGATAGATTTAAACACGCACTCCGCAAATACCTTTATTGAAACATTACGCAATTTGAGATTTTGGCAGCGTTAACAAACAAGTGTTTGTAGAAAAGAAAAACCACACTTTGTAAAAAGTGTGGTTTTTTTATGAAAAGAGAGTGTTGTATGGGCTTTTTAGTGGTATACAATAGGTTTATTACAAAACTCTATCACCCTTATTGTTTTGACAACGTGGTGTTTAGTATTAGCCAAATAGCTTGCTATTAGTTAATTATAAGAAATTCGCCGTTGTTAAAAAGCAAGTTAATACTCGCTGATAATTACTTATCGCTTTTAATAGTTTATTGTGCACGTTGAAGCGTTATTTTTTGTGCAGTAATGAAAGTCAGTATAATAGTGGGACTGTGTGGGCTTTTTATTGTATAAAATGTAGTCGTGCATTAATTTGGTGCTCAAGCGGCCCATTTCAAATGGATTTTGCCCTATGTTAGCGGAGGACAACCCTCTACTTAATACATTGAGTTGTATTTCTTCAGTATCGGCTGAGACGATTATAATATCTTTATTTTCAATCATTTGTTTGTATGGACCAAGCGCATTAACATAGTGTGGGTTAAACTGTGCAAACCCCGCTACAGCTAGAAAAATGGGCGGGTTGTCCGTATTTAATAAACTCATCAACTGCTCTAGTGACTTTTCACGTTTACCCAAACTAAACATTGGGCAACGACTATCTTCGCGCCAGCCATTTTTACCTGTTAGCTTTGTTTTGGCTTGCTCAGACAGTGCATACCTAACCCCAGCAATACGCTTGTTTAAATTAGGAGTGGTGTGATGTCCCGACTGTATGCATATCGTATTATTTGCTTTATTGGTAAGTTTTTTTACTTGCTCGCCCAGGGCAACTCCAAAGTCGAAGTTATTACTCCCTACATAGGTTAGGCGGTACTGTTGGTGTTTTTCTAACAGGTCTGAATCAAACGTTATAACGGGAATATTTTTACTTTTAAGCGCCATTAATGAGTGAGTGACCAAGTGCTGAGAGTCGGTTGTTGCTACGATTAAACCATCAATTCCTTGGTCAATTAATCTATTTATTGCCATAGTTTGGCTGCGAATATCTTGAAAATCTTTTGGTCCATCGTACTTGCACTCGATTTCAGGATGCTCACGACCAAAGTGTAAACAGCCTTTGAATGCTTGCTGATAAAAGGTGTCATTTTTTGTTTTACCTACAATGCCAATTACAACTTTTGCCGCACTTTGGTGAGCCAATAAAACACACCAGCTTAAAAATAAGCATTTCAGAACTTTATACTTTTTAAGCGCTAAGCTAATTTTAGCTACCATTATAAAAGTCCTAATTATTTAAAAGTAGTAAGGTATATATTACAGCCAGTATAGTTATAGAACTTAAATTAGCTAGTTTGGATAAAGTGACTTAAGTGGGTGCCACGTTGAAATAATTGTTTTTAGCCTATAGGCTGAATATATACCCCCAAAACTAATGGAGAGCGTAATGACTGTTTCAGCAATTCCAAAAGGGTTTAGTTCAGTAACTCCGTATTTAATTATAGAAGGCGCGCAGCAAGCCATATGCTTTTATTGCGATGCATTTGATGCACAACTTGTTATGCAAATGCCGCTGCCAGAGGGCGGTATAGCCCATGCTGAAATTATTATTGGTGACTCGCACATTATGATTTCGGACTCATGTCCTGATGAGTCTTTTAAAAGCCCACAAAAACTTGGTGGAACGCCGGTAAGTTTAATGCTTTATGTAGAGGATGTAGATAGCGTATTCAAAAAGGCAATTGAACTTGGCGCTACAGAAGTACGCCCAGTGCACGACCAGTTTTATGGTGATAGAGCCGGCACCCTACAAGACCCATTCGGGCATGTTTGGACCATAGGCACCCACAAAGAAGATTTAAGCGAGCAAGAAATTAACCAACGAATGGCCGACTTAATGTCAAAAGAGCAAGATGCTTAGCGCAACTTGCCCTTCGTTTGAATAATATTATTACCCTAAATTTATCGCTAAATATTTTATTTCGTCACCGTTTATTTGCGGTAAAAAATAAATATCTTGGTACTTAAAATATTGTTGCTCGTTAATCGTGACAGCCTCTGCTGAAATAGGGAGGGTGTCGTAGGTTTGGCCTAACTCATAATTTTTAGCACTGCCTACCTTTATAGCTTGGTTAACCACTATTTTAGGCTCATCAACCACTCTGTAACCATTATTATCTGCTACATAATATACATTTTGGTAGGTGTAGTAAGTGGTATTGTGACGCTTAAAGTGCGAATAATGCCTCGGTAGTGAGCGGATTCTTAAACCTCTTGGTGGCTTAACTACGTGGTAGCCTCTTTTTGCTTTACGATAATAAATACCATCACTTAATGTAAACGTAATGCCATTAAATCTGATTGATGCACTGTTACGCGGTAAATGATTAAAATAATGCCCAGGTCTGTAGGTTACTACCTTGTGTCGGTTATGTTTAAAATAATTACGAGTGCGTTGCTGTTGTTTGTAATGGGCAACTTTGCGCTTTTGCTCTTTGCGGTGCTCTCGTTTGGCTTGCTTGCGCTCTTTATGGTCGTTTTTTTTATATTCTATACGCTGTTTTTTGTCATCGCGGCGCTCATCTCGTTTGTATTCGATGCGTTTTGCGCGCTCATTATTAAAACTTTTTGCGTTTTCTCGCTCATTGGGTGCTGCATATGCAGCGCCAGATACTGCACTTATGGCAAGTAGAGCAGGGAGTAATTGAGTCAGTTTCATACTAGTGCCTCGTGTATGTTGTTACATAACTGGGTTCAATACTAGCGCTTTAAACTGAATGGTAACTGACATGTAACCGATAACACGGCTGTGTTTACAGCTTTTTACTAACGTTTACTGTTCTTGACACAAGCCAACGCTTTCTCACATTTTTGACGATTTTAGGCACTTTTATAAGGCTTTAAGCAGCGTAACTAATTGTTACGGCAAGTGCTTTTAACACTTGCTGTAAGTTGTATTTAACCTAAACTTTGGATAATAAATTTATCTCGAGCAGCTATTTTCAGCGCTAACTGTGTTGAATTTACTTGCAGTAGGCCAGCTATTGACGCGTAAATTCACCTTGTTTTTACTCAAACCTCTGACTAAAGAGAATAAACTTAAATATCACCATGGTTAAATATTTTGGTAAGTCTATTAATTAGCGTTTTGGTTTTTCGGGTAAGGCCGCTTTTAATTGCGCCTGTGTCACGTTAAGTGTTTTTGCTACAATCGTTAAATCGGCATTAGGGCCACCAGCATTTTGCATTGCTTGCATAAGCGCCTTTTCGCTAACGCCTAGCTTTTTAGCAGCCTCACCAAACCCAGGTGGTGACATGCCGCCATTAGGACCTCCGGCTTTAGGACCACCGCCACCAGGTGGTTCATGGCGCGTTGTTCTAGTGCCTTCAGGTGGCTTAGCGCCTACGCCCGCTTGTGCTGTGGTCGCAAAGTTGTTTTGTGCAACCACGCCTTTTAAGCACTTAGGTAAATTAGGGAACGTATTACTGGCATGATAGTGATAAGTAACTGTTCCGCTTTCACCCGTAGGGCCTATGTGGCCATTACAGCTATCAAGCTCGGCGGGGGTTGTGCCATCAATTTCTTGGCTTCCGTAAATCGGGTAACCATCAAAGGCATAACCAAATAGGGCGCTTGGCTTTTGCGTTAAATTATTACAGTTGGCGTTTACATGTTCGTGTTTATATACGCTGTCTATATCACTGGCGGTGCCGTGGTAGTGGTACCAACCACCCGGATCGATATGGCCTGCGCACGTATCAAGCGCGGGTAAATGCCCAGTATGTTGCACACTTGGCGCATCCGAAAAAATAGGCACACCCGCAAGCGCTATACCCACCTTAGATACTGTGCCCAACGCTGTTGATTGCTCAGACATAACAGGGTGCAGTGGTAAAAGGGCGGTAATTTCTACGCTTTTATCTACCGATACATTAATACATGCATGATCAACTGTTGGGCGAATGGTCGCGTTATCAACAATATGCACGTTGCCGTCTTCATCGTAAAAGGTAAAACCTTGCTCGTTAAGCATGGTTAAAAACGCTTTATCTAATCTGTATAGGCCTGCATCGGTGCCATCCCAATCCCAAATTCCGCCAACGTCGTCGAGTGTTTCTGGGCAAAAAGGACCTACTTCAATGTTGTCGGGCTGATATTTTAAAACCACTTGAGTACATTGGGTTTGCGAGCCGTTTTCAAGCGTACATTCAACAGTTTGTGGTAGTTTTACCATGGCTTTAATATTAAATGCATCGGTATTAATAAGCGTGTTTTTGAGCGTTTTTTTATGAGAGGTAACTGCTGTATTATCGTTTTGAGCGTGTTCGTCACATGCCGATAAAAGTAGCATGGCACTTAATATGCTCAGGGCGAGTGTGCCCTTTTTAGTGTTAACACCAAGTACTTTGAAACGACTTCGTTTAATTGCTCTCATACTTACCCCAAAACCATTTATTTACCTTGGTTTTAGTATGACAATAAATTGTGCAAATAAAATGTAAGTTTCATAGTTATTGATATGTTTAAGCTGCTCAGTTGGCTTTTGGTCAGCACTATTGAGAGTGCTTGTTAAGTAATTCAATAAAATCACACCATTAAATAGCTCATCTGACTACACATGTGAGCCACTGCTTTATTAGCCTAATATTTAACCTAATAAACATTTTATATGTAAAGTTTAGGCATAAAAAAACGCACAGGTGTGCGTTTTTATTTTTAATTAAATAATTATATTTTTTCCCAGTAGGGTTCGTCACCAAAGTAGCCACTAAAGTAGTCTATAAAAGCCCTAACTTTTGGTGCTAATAAGCGTGAGCTTGGATAAACGCTCCAAATAGCGGTGTCGGATGCAAGTGGGTAGTCTTGTAAAATTTGTACCAGCTCACCACTTTGTAGTTTTTTATAGGCACACCAGCTCGACATTAACGTAATACCTAAGCCTTGCACGCACGCGTCGCGCACTGCTTCACCGTTGTCAGCTTGTAATACATTATTGGTTTTAATGTTTTGTGTGCCCTCGGGTGTAATAAACGACCATGTCGTTAAACCATGTAAATTAACACAGGTATGATTTTTTAAATCTTGCGGTGTTGTTGGGGTGCCGTGTTTTGCAAGGTAATTGGGCGATGCGCAAATTAAGCGTTTATCGCGAGCGATTTTTCGGGCTATAAGGGTTGAATCATTAAGAGCAGCGTCACGTATTGCTATATCAAACCCGCCGCCGACCATATCAATGATGCTATCACTTAAACGTAAATCAATAGTGAGGTCGGGGTATTGCTCAATAAATCCAGCCAATGCAGGAATAATATGCATACGCCCGAACGAAGCAGGGGCGGTAATGCGCAATTTTCCTTGTGGCGTTACGCTGCCAATTCCTACCGAGGCGCGCGCCATTTCTACATTGGCAAGGACTTCCTCGGCATGGGGTAAAAAAGCTTGGCCTTCTTCGGTTAGCGATACTTTTCGGGTTGTACGATGAATAAGTTTAACGCCGAGCGTTTCTTCAAGCTTATTTATTTGTGCACTAGAAACTGCAGCCGACAAACCTAACTCCTTGCCAGCTAAGCTAATATTGTGCGTGGTTGCGATTCTGACAAACAGGTTTAAATGGGCAATATTCATTATCAAATTTTTCAATAAACTGATTATTTAAACAACTATATTATCAATGGTTAGTTGTGTAAATATACTAGTGGCTTATTCATTGTGACTTTTCCTGTGGCGCTTACTATAAGCGCCTTTTTTTTCGGTATTTTTCTCGTTTAAATTTTTAAGTTTAGAGTGAGCCTGCCTTATGAACCGTAATAAATCATTACTATTAAAGCATTTATTTAAGCAAACTTGGCCTATGTTAGTTGGCTTGTTTTCTATTATGGGGAGCCAGCTGGTTGATAGTATTTTTATTGCTAAGCTAGGCGCTGAGCCGCTCGCTGTAGTTGCCTTTAGTATTGCTATTTTTCAGGTAATTGTGGGAGTACAAGTAGGCTTAGGTATTGCGGCAACTGCAACTATTTCCACAGCACTTGGAGAAAATAAAGTTAACTACGCACGCTACCTAGGTAGCTTAATTGTGGTTATTGGCACCGCAATAGTCACGCTATTGTGCTTGGCGCTGTGGCTTTTTCAGCAGTATATTATTTTAGCGCTGGGTGCAACGCCTTCTTTATTTAATTTAACCGAGCTTTACTGGCTACCTTGGCTAATAAGCTGCTGGCTTGGCGCGCTTCTTTATTTTGGTTACAGCATTTGCCGCGCTCATAACGAAACCTTATTACCAGGGCGAATTATGGTGCTAACCAGCGTGTTAAATATAGCGCTCGATCCATTGTTTATGTTTACTTTTGATATGGGTTTAGCGGGTGCTGCATGGGCAAGCTGTGTTGCTTTTGCAATAGGCTTAATCGTGGTGTTTTGCACGCTTATTAAACGAGAACTGCTAACTTTTGGCGTTTTAAAAAATCGTACCGAGCAGGCAATAAAAGCCATTGCAAAAATGATGGCACCGGCCTTACTTTCACAGTTTATTCCGCCTATTTCAGCCATGATAGTAACTGCACTTATTGCCGCATATGGTGGGTTTGCTGTAGCTGCGTGGGGGCTTGCAAACCGTATTGAATATATTGCGATTATTTTAATTTTAGCGCTTACCATGGCACTGCCGCCTATTGTTGGAAATTTAAAAGGGCGGGGGGAGCTTAGGCAAATATTAAGCGTAGTAAAACTTGCGTGCGGCTTTGTAATTGGCATACAAATTTTATTAGCAGTTATTATGCTAGGCATAGCTAATCCACTTGCACATGTGCTTAGCAATAATAGTGAAATTGTTGCTAACCTGACAGATTACTTTGTTTTTGTGCCCCTGAGTTATGCAGCTTTAGGTGTGTGTATGATCACAGTATCGGTATGTAACGCGCTGGGGTTTCCAACAACGGCCTTATTTATCTCCATATTGCGACTATTTTTGTGTTACCTACCGCTACTTTGGTTAGGCTCGTATTTTTACGGTTTAACAGGGTTATTTATCGGTATGGCATGCGGCAATACCTTGTCGGGTATTGTGGGTTGGCAGCTATTTAAGCAGCAATATAAGCGGTTAACAACGCATGTTGGCGAGCGCTCAATTACTGTTTAATTATCAATATATTGAAGAAAGTTATTCCACTTAAATTGCAATTATCAAAATAGTTAAATGCAATTACTATGCACCTCATTGAATCATTGCTTTATCTATAGCAGCCGAATGTGCTGTGTTTAGGTCAAGCAATTGCAATAAAAAAGAGCTGCTTGAGGTGAATAACATGAAACTTTATAAATTGTTTTTAATAGCTATAACGCTATACGCAGGCGCTGCAACGGCTGCACAAAATTACTTTTCGATGAGCTACATACAAGGTGAAGGAGACGTGCGAGGGGTTAAGGTGGCTTATCAATATGCCTTAGATTACCAAATAGAAGGCTTTGAAGAGCTAGAGATTTACCTAGAAGCCAATGCCAACTTTTTTGAATACTATGACCCAAAACGCTACGACGCTAATTTAGGTTTATCGCTCTCGCCTGTAATTTTTTATCCTATTGGCAGTATTGCTGGAAACCGGGTTTTTGCCGAGTTTGGTATTGGCTTAAGCCTATTAGACGACACTAAATTTGCGGGTAAAAACATAAGCACCCATTATCAATTTGAAGACCGCCTAGGCATTGCCATGAAATTTGGTGAGGCTGAGCAACACAGCGTGTCGCTCAAGTATTTTCATTATTCAAACGCAGGTATTAAAAAGCCCAACCCTGGCCTTGATTTCATATCGCTAAGCTACTCACGCGCACTTTAAGTGAGTAAATCAGCGCTTATAATATACGTAAAAATGCCACGAGATCGGCTTGTTCTTGCTTAGTTAAATTAAGCTTTATAAGCAGGTCGGTGGTTTTGGGGAAGTGTGGGTCGTTTAGTTGGCTTTTTCGTGGTCGCGGTCTTACTCCACCATGGTTGTATAAGGCGACAATACCGGCTAAATCATCAAATAAGCCGTTATGCATCCACGGAAATGTTTGCATTAAACCTAAAAGCGACGGCGTTCTAAATTGGCCTATATGCTCAGGGTTTTGGGTGGCATCATAGCGGCCTTTATCTTCAAAACGGCGGCCATAATAATGCAGCCCCGTACCATGGAATTGGTTGTCGCTGAGCAGCGGGCCATTATGGCAGGTCATGCATTTGGCTTTCGTTCTGAAAAGGTGCAGACCATTTAGTTCACTATCACTCAAGCTATTAATTGCGTGTTGTGGGTTTTTATTAAGCTGCGTTAAAAACGTTTTATAGCGGCTACTTGGCGCGGCTAATGTTCGCTCAAATGCAACTAAGGCTTTTGCCATTTGCTCTGTGGTTAACGTGCTGCTATTAAAAGCGCTTTTGTTAAATGCATGGTAGCTTTTGTCTTTATTTACTCGCGCTAAAGCTATCTTTGGGTCTAAGTCCATTTCAATAGGGTTTGCTATGGGCATTAGTGCTTGTTGCTCTGCGGTGCTGGCGCGACCATCCCAAAAAAAACTTTGCCATTGATCTATACCAAAAATAGCGGGAGTATTACGCGTACCTACTTGATCGTCAATGCCTATGGCGGTTGTGCGGCCATCATGAAAGCCTTTATCGCGTTCATGGCAGGTGGCACAACTAATGGTATTATTACGCGAGAGCTGCACATCATGAAAAAGCTTATCGCCTAACGCAACGTGTTCAGGTTTAGGCGAGGCTACAGGCAAAAGCGACATGGGCTCTACACGTCTGCCATCACTGGTTTGTATAGCAGGCCAATGTGCTTGGCCTTTGCTATACAGTGAGCGTAAATCGTTACTACTTGCTGATTTGGCATTTAAGCTAAATGAGCACAATACAAAAATGCTTAATAACCTAATCATAGTTATAGCTAACTCCTAGCCAAAACATACGCCCAGGCTCAATACCCGATGCACCTTCGTTTACTGTGTAAGTACGTGCATTTAATAAGTTAGAAATATCTGCTCTTATTTCAACTGACTGGGTTTTTGTCAGGTTGTGGCTATAGCGTAGGCTTAGGCCTAGCATGGTTCTGGCACGAACTTCTTGTTCTTCGTATACATCAACAAGTGTTGACTCTACAGGGCAATTTGCACAGCTTTGTTCAAGGCTTATGCTTTCGCTTGCGCCGGTACTCACTGCGCTGGTGTAGCTATCACTAAAGGTTACGTTAAGGCCTGTGCTTAATGAATTGCTCCAATCAACATTCCAACCTAGTGCACCGGTTATCGGAGTGCCAAAGTTTGTACGAATTTGCTCAAGCTGCCCAAGTGTTACAAGCTCGCTGCTGCCACTTGCATTTACGTAGTAAACAAGTTCATCAAGAGGGGTGTTTTCAGCCGTGGCATTGTAGTCGTCGTTAGAGACTTTGTTTTCAGCGTAGGAGGCGTTAGCCCATAATGAATGGCTACCAAATTGTGCGCTCCACGAAATAGAATAACGCTCTGAGCTGCCATCGCCTTCGTTGGTCATACGGATATATTTATAACCATCGCTAGCAGCTTCTTCATCGGTAACCTGAGAGAATTGCTGATGCTTTTTACGTTTTACATATCTGAGCGATACATTGCCCGCTTTTTCAAATGAATGGGCAATACCTAGCGCGAGTTCATCATCGTACGGGGTGTTTACATCATCAAAGCGGTATTTAAACGCCCCAGTATAGTTAGAAGGCAACCACCCTTGAAGGTAACCGTTTTCAATTGGGCGGTATTCTCGGTATGAAAAACGCTGTTGTTCTTTGACTTTATAACCAATAATAGCTGAATCGTAATAGCGATTAACGCCTGCGCTAATAATAGTGCGGTTGTTGTTAAAAACATCGTAACCCAGCGATATACGTGGTGCAATATTATGATTTGCTAAAAAGTCATCATATTCGTAGCGCATACCTAAATTGAGGCTTAGCTGACCTAGTGTGATGCTATCGGTAGCATAAAATGAGGCACGATTAAGTGTTACATTTATATACTCTGCAGGGGTAACTAAACGGCCATTAAAATACTGTGCTGTTGCGGTTACATTATTTGTATAAGCGCTAATGTGCGCTTGATTATTAAAATCAATTTCGCCACCAAGTTGCGCTGCAAGTTCGTCAATAGAAATAGTGGTTTGCAGCGCTTGGCAATCAAGCGTATAACCACTGCAATTAAGAGGTGTGCTAGCGCTAGACCAAATAATAGGCGAATCGTAGCTGTAGCTATTTTGTATGCGTTCGCGTTCTACTTCTTGGCGAATAAGTTCAATACCGGCTTTTATACGGTGCTCAGTGCCAGCAAACTCCAGCGTTTTAAAATCAAGAGTGTTTTTCCAGCTGGTGGTGTATTGGGTATTATCAAGCGCGCCGTATCCCCCTTGGCGAGAATAACGTGTTTGTGCATCACCTTGGTCGGCGTATTGCCCCCAATCTTTCCCTTTGGCTTGTAGCCAGCTATAAAAGTGCGCAGGGCCTTCTCGGCTGCTGTCACTCATACTAAAATTAAGATTACTGTGCCACGATGCAAAGTCAAAATGCTCGGTTAATGCCGCAACGGCGCCAATAGCCCCGCCTTCTAAATGAAAGTCACTGTCTTTGGCATCCGTAATAAAATTATCAACTTCGTAGGGGGAGTACATTAGTGTTAAATCTAATGCATCTACCCAGCCATTTCGGTAGCCATACTTCACAATCGCATTTATGTTTGTTCTGCTTTGCGTTTTTACTTCCCCTAGCGATAAATCGCTGATGTCGCTGGTTAAGTAACTAACACTCATCATTACGCCATGGCGCTTATTTATTTGTTTATTAGCACGCAGGTTATAGCTAATTTTTTCGTATTTAGGCTCTTCAAGCGTACTTTGGTCAACATTTTGCTGTGAACTATCTTGATCGGCCTCTATAAAATGATAACTCCCCCAGCTACTTTGATTCCCCCGCACGCCAAAACTAAAACTGTCGTTTGCAAATACGCTTTTGGTTTTACTATCAACAATACCACCCGAAAAACCACCAAATTCAGCCGGAATGTTATGGTCGTAAACAGTAATAGATTCAACTACATCGGAGTTTACGTTCATACTTTGCACGCCACCCGATACATCGTCTGATGAAGAGCTTAATCGGCTGCTACTGGCTGGGTCTATGCGGTTATTGTAATTTAACCCATCTAACGAAAACCCTGTTTGCCAAGGTTGCGCCCCTGAGATTGATATTTCCGGCGCGCTGATCTCAGCTAAGCTACCAATAGAGTAGGCTTCGTTACTTAGCTGTACACCAGGGAGCAATGCAATTAGCTCATTTATATCGCCATTGCCTTTAGGTGTGGCGTTTATAAAATCACGATTTAAGTAAGAACGCCCAATAACTTCGGGTACTTCAATGCCTATGTACTGGCCTTTTACTTCAATGTGCTCAAGTGCTTCACAGCGCTCTTTTTGCTCATCTTTAAGTTCGTTACATGGCTGTGGTTTTGGCTCGGTCTGCTGTTGCTGCTCTGCGGCGTATACACCCTGAGAAAGCAAAAGCAGACACGCGAGGGTAGTCGGTGTCTGCATTTATTACGGCTCTTAGTTAAATACCTAGTGGGGTAGTGTCTTCGCTATCAATTACGCCATCGTTATCGGCGTCTTGGTCGGCAATTAACCCAGCTAAGGCTATGTCTTCATCGCTGGCGTTAGGTAAAAAGAAGTTAGGTAGGCCGTCGTGGTCGGTATCTACGCTTGCTATCGCTATGCCTCTAAAGTCATCGCGAGAGGCGACTAAGTTGGTCAAGCCTATGTAAAGCTCAAGCTGATCGGCCTCGCCATTAACCCCGTTACTAATTAAGCTTTGTGCTTTGCTAATATCGTTAATTAACGTAAAACTGTTAACTAAGTCTTCCATATTGTCGGCAATAATTGTATCGGCAAAGCCCAAAATAAGAGGCTCAAGCGCATTTAAAAGCGTGCTAGCTTGTGTTTTTGCATTACTATAATTTGCTGAAAAGTCGCTAATGTTCGCTGCGTTTGAACCCATACTTGAAAGCATAGAATAACGTTCAAATTCACCTGTTTGAGCTTCTTCTAAGCCAATTACTTCGGCTTTAACAGCGGCTAAAATAGTTTCTAGCTGATCGCTTGTTAATGCATTTAGCTCAGGGGTTATTTCAGTAATCGCATCATTTAAAGTGGTACTTGCCAGTGATGTTTGGTTTGCATTAACTAAGTAACCTAAAGTTTCTAAGCGGGCTTCAAATCTGTCTTCGGTATCTTCATCTAGTGCAATGTAGCTAAGTAGTTGATTGTGTACACCAGCTACTTGCTCCGATAAGCCGCCTTTAATAAGCGATACTATTACTTGGTTATGCGCTGTAATTGATGAGTTATTACTTAGCGTGCGTATATCGCCATCATTAAGCGTATTAAGCATGCTTAAGCATTTATTAGCGGCATTTGCTGTATCGCCACCGACCTGCGCAGTTAAATCAACTAACAATTTACAGCCCTTTGAACCGGTTAAAAACGTGGTTGATGACTCTTTGCTAATGTATTCATCAGAGGCTAAAAAGTCGCCCGCATAGGTAAATATTTGCTGTGCTAAGTCGTTTCTGCCGGCTTCACTTAAAATTAGGCCTGTGCCTGGGACGTTATCAAGTTCGGTAAGTGCTCTAAAAAATTCGTTGTAATCACCATTTTCAGTAAAAAAGCTGCGAGCTTGTGCTGCGGCACTCGTTATATCTTCACCAGCAAGTAGGCGGTTAGCTATATTAAAACCATACACTTGTTCTAGCGCGTTATTTATATCGGTTTCGCTGTCTGACAGCGTTATTGCAGGGTTTTCGTCGCTTTGATATAAGCCTTCAATTAAGCCTGCTAAAAATTGAATCGGGTAGGTGTAGTTATCTAAAGTAGCGGCGCTATATGGCGATGCAGAATAGGCATAATTACTATCAAAACCAGTAGAGCCATACATAGCAAGTACTTGGTTAGTGTAATCTTTTGCCGCTTCAAATTCGCCAGCTCTATAAAGATATTGCGCAGCCCATGCCCCGTGCAACGTTTTGTATTGCTCGTATGGTTGGCCTTCGTATTCGCCGCTACGTACCAGTCTGTAACCCGCTTTTACCGCAAGTTGCGCGTAGTTATTGGCAAGTAATTTAGCTTGTGTTAAATCGCTTTCATCTAAGCTTTGTGCATAGCTTTGTAGGGCATCATCTATTGATAAGCGTACGCCATTTAAAAAGTAGCCATAGCTTGATGTGTACTCGTCTTCGCGTACTTGCTCAGCGTATAACGAAATTGTGTTTAACAAATTACTTGCTTGTGAGACTTGATCGGCGCCTAGATAGCTTTTTACTAAAGAGTAAAGCGCTGATGCGTCTGATGAGGCAATATTATCGAAGCCTTTATCAGCTAAGTATTGGTTGTAGGCCGCCACCGCTTGGTCGCGGTAATCGTTTGCTTGTTCTGTTTGGCCTATTTCATCAAGTGCTTGCGCTACACCTTTTAGTGCCGAAGAACGTGCTGTTTGCTCGTTTATTAGTGCTAAATAGTCGTTAGCAGTATCTAAAAATCCTGCACGCGCATAGGCGGCAGCTTGTGTTGCGTATATATCGTAACGAGACAGTTCATCAGCAATATTGGCGCTTAGCTCATCAGCTTGTTTTAAGTGAGATAGGCTAGAGCTGTAGTAATAATTAAGTTTGTCTTCGTTAGTTACATAAGAAGGGCTTAACGAAATAATTGCAGTTAACGGCTCGCTAATTAGGCCATCGGTGTAACTAATTTCAAATTGCTCATCAATGCTGCTTAGCGTTTGTGCTTCATAGGTAAATTCACCTGTGGTGCTATTTATGCTCATTACGCCATTACTCGGTGGTGTAATTAAGCTAATAGTTACGGTGTCACCATCTAAATCTTGCGTAGTAATAATCCCTTGCGTGGTGGTTGAAGAGGTAACAAACACATTAGTGGTTAGTAGCTGCGGCGCATCATTAACATTTTCTACGCTAAAACGTACCACAACATTTGCGGTTAAGCTGCCATCGCTTGCGCTAATAGTTGCGCTATCTTCGCCATAGTAATTACTAAAAGGCGTATATGTAAATTCACCATTTGCTTCTACTGCTATAGTGCCGTTACTAGGAGCATTAGCCAGTGTGTAGCTAAGAGCATCGTCGTCGGTGGCTGTTACTTGAGCAGTAAATGAAGTGTCTTCGTTTACAGTAAAGCTTAAATTAGGTTGTGCAAACTGCGGGGCTGTATTGCCAGAGCCGCCTCCACAGCCAGCTAAAGCAAGGGCGCATAGTATTGGGGTAAACTTAATTAGCTTGTTCATTATTGTTAACATAGAAAGTTAATGATGTTGCGAATGATAACGTATATCAATTAGATTTAAAAGTTTAATCTCCTTTTGTATTATAAATAGGTAATATTAGCTGGTGGTTTAAAATGTTCCTAAAAAGCAAAACCCTGTTATTAACAGGGCTTTATTATGAGTAAAATAGGAGGTTAGTAAGAGAGGAAGAGTTATTAGTTTAAGTCGCTAATGATAAGAAGCGGAAAATTTTTAACTGAACGAGGTTGCCAATTATTATAGCTAATATTGCTAATTCCAAAATAGTTAAGCACTTTAGGTGAGTACGTCCAACCACGAGCACGTTGCTTTATGGCAGCACTGCGTAAATTGGGTTTTAACCCAACAGTGAGTAAGTCGTGATTTACGTTTAATTTGTAGTAGAGAGCTTTTTCGCGCAGGCTTGCTTTATTAATGACCTCATCGTAATGAGCACGTAATTCTTTCCATTTTTGGCTTTTTTGAGGCTCTTTTAATTGCTTTACCATGGCATCAATATCACTATCTAACCACTTTGCTGAAGCTGCATCACCATGCCATCCAATAATTGCACCGGGCTCTATTATAGTTGGGTGCCCAGCAAGTAATACATAATTAGCACACGACGAAAAACAAAACTGCTTTATATTTACGGTTAATTTATGCGCCAAAATTAGCTCAGCTAAATCCATCCCTAAATCAATATTTCCGCCACCGCTGGTAATAGTAAAAGTATGAATAGTGGGATTGTTTTTTAACAACTCAGCTGCCGTATTGTTATTTTGTTGGTTGATTTGACCACTATAAATAAGCGTTTTATCGTTTAAGGTGACTTTAGCCTGTAATAAAGTAGGAAGTATTAAAAAAAGAGTAAAAATTAATTTTAGCATGTGAGATGTGTATAAGGATTTTTGCCAAAGCCTACGTAAATTGACAGAACGTGGCAAATATTAATTTATCTAAAGTAGTTAACCCCTTTTAACCCACTCTTAACCCTTGGCCTAATAAACTGTGTGCAATGATGTAAATTAGGCACAGTTAAATGGTTTATTTTAAAAAGCGTTCAACAGTTTTATTGCTTGCATTTAGCTGCACGCTTGCTGCGTGTAGTAGCCAGCCAAGTTATACAGGTAATAGCACCGAGCAGTCTCTAAAGCAGCATACAAATTGGCAATACACTCAAGAAGATGCAATCAAGGTAAGTTATATTACCGATTTAGTGAATATAGCGGGGCTTGATTCCCTTATTGAGCAAGCCATTGCAAATAACCCGTCGTTTAATCAAGTGCATGTGGCGCTAAAACTTGCTTATGCACAGCGTGATGTAACCGCAGCAAGCCAATGGTTTAGCATCAATGCCGACTTTGACGCTCAGCGCAACGAAACAACCGGCACACAGTACAGCTCATCGCTAGGGGTTAGCTGGGAAGCCGACGTATGGCAAAAAATTGCTGATAACGTTGCCGCGCAAGACATGACCATAGCTAGTAATCAGGCCACTTACCAAAGCGCTAAAGACACCTTAGTAGCCAGCGTGATACGCACGTATTTAAATATTATTTTGCAGCAAGATTTACTCAACATAGAGCAGCAGCGTTTAACGGTTTTAGAAAATAACGAGCAAAGTATTGTTGAGCGTTACCAATACGGTTTAGGTGATTTAGAAGCCCTTGATACCGCGCGTACAAATACCGCCTCAACTAGAGCCACTATTGCCGATTACCAAGAGCAAATAGCGCAAGCAAAACGCGCTTTAGTATTATTAGTGGGCGTTGATAAACTTGAAAACTTACCATCTAGCGCTGTTTTACCTGAGGTTATGGAGCCGCTAAGTGCATTACCAGAGCAAGATTTAGCGCGTCGCCCCGACTTACAAAGTGCTTATTATAATATTCAATCTAAGCGTTATTTAGTGGATGTAGCTTATAAAGATTTACTCCCTAGCATTACGCTTTCGGCATCACTTAGTGATTTAGCAACCACACCCAGCAAAGCGTTATTAACCAGCCCAGTATGGAACTTACTAGGCAGTTTAAGTGCGCCGTTGTTTCAAGGTGGCGCATTGCGTGCACAAGTTGATATTGCAAAACTAAATGCCGAACAAGCGTTTTGGGAATACCAAGACACCTTATTAAGCGCTGTAAACGAAGTAGAAAACGCACTAGGGCAAGAGCAATCATTAACACAGCAGCAGCTTCAAATCAGTAACGCACTTGCCAGTGCTAAGCGTAGCTATAGCAACTACCAAAGCAAATACCAGCAAGGTTTGGTTGATATTTTAGACCTACTCACTGTGCAGCAGCAGGTGTACGACCTACAAGCTCAGCTTAGCCAAATAAATTACACCCTTTTAACTAACCGTATAGATTTAGGCCTTGCTTTGGGCCTTGGAGCATCGTCATGAAAATTTCGCCAGTACCTGTTGTTGTAACCCTAGTTGCCATTGTTTGCATAGGGCTTGCTATTTCATATAACGGCCAAAAAATGGCGCAGCAAGCAAATGGTCCAAAGCCAGAGCCGGCTAAATCTGTGGCACCCAATGTATCTGTTATAAATGCTGTGCCAAGTACATACCAAGCCTATGTTAGTGGCCACGGTGAGGCTAAAGCACATTGGGCACTTAGCTTAAAAGCACAAGTTAAAGGCGAAATAACGGATATGAGTGAGCAATTTGCCACAGGTAATGTCGTTAAAAAAGGCCAAGTGCTTGCACAAATAGATAACACCGAATACTTACAAGCAGTCGCGAGCGCTAAAGCCACATTGGCAGATGCCAAGCTTGCACTGCAAGAGGAGCAAGACTTAGGAAACCAAGCAAAACGTGAATGGCAGCGCTCGGGCGTTACCCAAGCGCCTAGCTCACCCTTAGTATTTAGAACGCTTCAGCTAGAAGCTGCACAAGCTACGGCCGATAATGCGCAATACGCATTACAAACCGCACAGCGTGATGAAAAAAACACCCATATAAGTGCGCCGTTTGATGCTGTTATTTTATCGCGCGATATAGACCTAGGTACATATGTAAGCATTGGCGATACACTGGCTACATTAAATAGCACCGACAAAGTAGAAATTAGCGTGCCGCTTTCGTTAAGCCAGTGGCAAAACTTAGCAAGCGATAAGTCGGGTGAGGTTATTTTAAGTGATGTAACAACACAAAATCAGTGGCAAGGTTATATAGCTCGCTTTGAGCAACACCTTGATGACAGCTCGCGTCAGCGTACTGTAGTGGTTGCACTAGATAAACCTTTTGAGCAAGCAACACCGTTGTTACCTGGTACTTTTTTAGCGGTGCAAATTGTGGGTAAAACACTTAATAACGTAATTAAATTGCCTGCATCAGCCGTATCGCAAGATGGCTTAATTTGGTACGTAAATGAGCAAAATACGTTAGTAAGTGCTAAAGCGCAAAAACTATTTGAGCGCGGTGATTACGTTTATATCTCTCCTATTGAAGGGCATACCAATTTACGCGTAGTTGCACGCCCGTTAGTGAGCTACCTAAACGAAATGTTAGTAAACCCCGTTGTTGAGGAGATGCCATAATGAGCCCGCATCAAGCACCGCAATTACCTAATAACACTAACCCTTTGCACGGCATTATTAGCTGGTTTGCTAATAACTCAGTGGCCGCCAATTTATTACTCATTAGTGTAATAGTAATGGGGATAATGTCCCTCTCTACTTTGCGTAAAGAGGCGTTTCCAAGTCTTGAGCCGGATACTATTTCTGTATCAGTTGTTTATGACAGTGGTGACGCCCTGCAAGCAGAGGAAGGCATTGCGCTGAAAATAGAAGAAGCCCTTGAAACCGTACCGGGTATTAAGCGTATTACCTCTACATCAGATGCCAGCGGCAGCCATGTAAGCATAGAGAAAAAAACCGACTACTCGCTTGATGAGCTACTCACCGACGTTAAAAACCAAGTAGATGCCATAAACAACTTTCCGGCAGATGCCGAAGAGCCGGTGATCGACAAAGCCCGCAGGCAAGATCACGCATTATCCATACAATTATTTGGTGATGCCGATCGCCATACATTGCAAAGCCTTGGTGAGCAATTAAAAGCTGATTTATTAGCTAAATCAGGCATTAGCGATGTAGAGCAATCAGGCGTGCTTGACCCTATGATGTCGGTAGAAATCGACGAAGGTAAATTACAAGCCTACGGCTTAACCATTAGCGACGTAAGTGAAGTAATTAATAACGAATCATCGAGCCCGCTTTCGACTAGCTTACGCGATAGCAATAAAATTATACGTTTAAAAGCCGCTGACCAAGCTTATTGGCAGCGCGACTTTGCTGATATTGTGTTACTAACAACGCAATCAGGCACACAAATTAAATTAGGTGATGTAGCAACCGTTACCGACACCTTCGCAGAAGATACCAACTCGTTAAGCCGTTACAATCAAAAAAATGCTGTAGGCATTGAAATTTTAATGGATGAAAACAGCGATATAACCACGATTGTTAAGCAAGCTCAAAGTGTAATTGATACGTGGCATGAGCGCGGTTTATTACCACAAAATGTAGAGCTTGAGAGCTGGCAAGATAAAAGCACCATGATCACCGAGCGCCTATCGCTACTTACTAAAAACGCCGTAACCGGTATTATTATGGTGTTTGTAATTTTAGCGATATTTTTAAACGTACGCGTTGCGCTATGGGTAGCAGGCGGCTTACCATTTGTATTTTTTGGCACGCTGTACTTTATGACCGACAGTTACACCGCGCTGACCATAAATGAAATGACCACCTTTGGTTTTATTATGGCACTAGGCATAGTGGTCGACGATGCAGTGGTGGTAGGGGAGAGTATTTATACCACCCGTAAAAAGCATGGCGATACCCTCAATAACACAATTTTAGGCACCATGAAGGTGGCGGTGCCCACCATCTTTGGCGTATTGACCACGGTGGCTGCGTTTGTGGCACTTTCGAATGTATCAGGCAACCTAGGTAAAATTTACGCCCAGTTTGCAACCGTAGTGACTATTTGTTTACTGCTTTCGGTTGTTGAATCAAAACTTATTTTACCGTCGCATTTAGCCCATATTAGCACTAAGCGTCAGTTAAAATCGGGCATAAGCGGCTTGTGGTCTAAGGTGCAGCACGGTGCCGACAGCGGCCTAAATTGGTTTAGCGAAAATGTGTATCGCCGCGTTATTGAATACTCGCTACGCTTTAGGTATGCCGTAGTTGCTGCTTTTATAGCCTTTTTTATCCTGGTTATTGGTATGCCAATGACAGGCGCAGTGAAAGTGGGGTTTTTCCCAAGCATTGCCGGCGATACCGTCAGCGCTGAGCTTGTTATGCAAAACGATGCGGCGTATGGGCAAACTAATAAAAACTTGTTAGCGCTTGAGCAGGCTGCAATTCAAGCTGAGCAAAACTTAATGGATAAGTTTGATTCGCAAGAGAGTGAAATAACCAGCTTACAACTTGTGAGTAGTAGCGATACAAGTGGTACCGTTACGGTTGAATTACTGAACGAAGGCGCCTTTACAGCAAATGAATTTGCACAAGAGTGGCAACGCCTTGCTGGCATGCCAGAGGGCAGTAAAAAACTACAAGTATTAGCCACACGTAAAATGGTTGATAACTTTAAAGTAGAGCTAAAAGCGTGGGATGATGAAACCGTAATGGCTGCAGGCGCATTATTTAAAGAGCGCTTACAAAACACCGCTGGCGTTAATGGCATAGACGATAATTTAAACCCAGGTCAGCCACAGCTTAAATTTACCTTAAGCGCACAAGGGCGCGCTTTAGGTATGAATACGGCGAGCCTATCAGAGCAAGTTTTACAAGCTTTCGGTGGTGCAATTGTACAGCGCTACCAACGCGATAAAGACGAAGTAAAAGTACGTGTACGCTACCCTGAAAATGCCCGTAAAACACCGGCTGATATAATGCAGTCGCGTATTAGATTACCCGATGGCACCGTAGTGCCTTTGGTTAACGTAGCAAATATAAGCAGCGAATATCAACAAGATGAAATAACCCGCATTGATGGCCTACGTGCAATTTACTTAAGTGCGCAAGTTGACAAAAACGTAGTGGCCTCTAATGAGCTGGTTGATAATTTAAGTCGCGATTTAGTTCCTGAGCTTACTAAGCAGTTCCCTAACTTAAGTATTCACTTTGCCGGCGAAGCCGAAGAGCAAGATGAAACTACAGGCTCAATGGGCACTATGTTTATAGCAGCGTTATTAGTTATATACGTATTGCTTGCTATTCCGCTTAAATCTTACATTCAACCTATGTTGATTATGGTGGCGATTCCATTTGGTGTTGTAGGGGCTATTTTAGGCCACTGGTGGAACGACTTAACCATAAGTATACTCTCGTTAAATGGTATTTTGGCGCTAAGCGGGGTAGTCGTAAACGACAGCTTATTACTTGTTTCGCGCTTTAACGAGCTTGTAAAAGATGAGGGCATGAACACCCACGATGCCATTATAGAGTCATGTACAAGCCGTTTACGTGCAGTAATGCTTACCTCTATTACAACCTATGCGGGCTTAGTGCCATTATTGGGCGAAACCTCAATGCAGGCGCAGTTTTTAATCCCTGCTGCGGCATCACTTGGCTATGGTATTTTGTTTGCTACGGTTATTACGTTAATACTTATTCCGGCCTTGCTAATGATTCAAGTTGAGATTAAGCGCTTAATTGCCAATGTGATAGACTTTTTAAGTGGAAAACGCACTCAAGGAGCAACCTCTTAATGATAAACGTACTACTGGTTGAAGACGACATAGACCTGGCAACAACAATTGTTGATTATCTCGATATAGAAGACATTGAGTGTGACCACGCAAGCAACGGCGTTATGGGCTTAAATTTACTGCAAATTAACCACTATCAAATGATTATTTTAGATGTAAACATGCCTAAAATGGACGGCTTAACAATGTGTAGGACATTGCGCGAACAAGGTAAAGATACGCCGGTATTAATGCTCACTGCTCGCGATAGCCTCGATAATAAACTAGAAGGCTTCGATGCTGGTAGCGACGACTACCTAGTAAAACCTTTTGCCATGAAAGAGCTGGTAGCGCGTGTACAAGTATTGGCAAAGCGTAAAAGCGGTGAGGTAAAACGCCTCACCTTAGCTAATTTAAATTTAGATTTAGCAAAGCGCAGTGCCGAGGTGGAGGGGCAAACACTAAAGTTATCGCCTATCGCCTTTAAATTGTTAGAGACCCTAGTACGCGAAGCGCCGCAGCCTGTTACACGCAGCGCTATTATGCAAGCTGTTTGGGGCGAAGAACAGCCTGATAGTAATAGCTTAAAAGTGCATATTTACCATTTGCGTAAGCAGTTAGAAGGGGCATCTAAACAAGTAAAGCTTGAAACCATTCCAAGTGTTGGCTTTGCAATAAAACCAACCCAAGAGCAACCGCAATGAAAATAAGGCCAAGCCTAAGAATTTACTTTTTTGCCAGTATGGTGGTGCTTAGCTCTGCTATGGCCATCGGCTATTCATTTTTAAGTGTAAATTACTTTGTTGATGGCCTTGATAAAGGCTTAAACGGGATAATGCTAAAGCTTACGCAAACAACGCAGGTAAAAGCAGGGGAGCCAAAAGACATAATAGGTTTTACTGTTGCAAGCCGCTGGGAAGATATGCCAAGCATAATTAAACAGCGTTTTTCAAAGCCTACAGAAATAGGCTTACTGCACAAAAGAAAAGATCAGTCGTCGATGTTTACATTGCCTGAGAATCTTTTTTTTGTTGTGTATTATCCAAATGAATTGGGCGAGCCACGTTATGTATCGCGTATTATGCTCGAAAAAGACCGCCCCACGGTCATTGCCAATATAGATCCCGAACAGCGCATGCTATGGATTGTTGTAACGGGCTTGGCAGCTATTGTGTTATTTGCGTTTTTTTTGTTTATGGTAATGAAAAAAATAGCCAAGCCCGTGGAGTCCTTACGAGGGTGGGCTAAATCGTTAAATCAAGCTAATTTACAGCAAACCCCGCCTGATTTTAATTACCATGAGCTTAATGTTTTAGCCACATTAATACGCAGTAGCTTGCTTTCGGCGCACGAAAGCGTAGAGCGCGAACAGCGCTTTTTAAGCTATGCTAGTCACGAGCTGCGTACGCCAATTTCGGTTATTCGCAGCAACGTAGAGCTACTCAACCGTTTAAGCGAAAAAGCCCCGTTGAGCGATAAACAGCAGCTTACACTTAAGCGTATAGAGCGCGCTGGTTTAACCATGAGCGATTTAACCGATACGCTATTATGGCTAAGCCGCAACGAAGATCAGCAAAGTAGCCCTGAGCCTGTAAATCTGAGTGATAAAATAACGAGCCTAAGTAATGAGCTTAATTACCTGCTTAATGCTAAGCACGTTGAGGTGGTTTTAAACACCCAGCAAGAGCGCTTAATTACAACCGACGCTACTGCGTGTCACATTGTACTGACTAACTTAATTCGTAATGCTTATCAGCATACACAAGCGGGCCAAGTACACATTACGCAGCAAGGCAGTAAAATCACTATTGTTAATTGTAGTAAGCAGGACGATGCCCCTAAAGCGAGCGAGCCTTCAGTAAAACCCGCCAGCATAGGGTACGGACTAGGCCTGCAATTAAGTGAAAAAATAATTAAACGCCACGGCTGGGTTTACGATGTAAACGACATGCCAGGGCGCTATGAAGTGGTGGTCGATTTTAGCTAGTTACTTGGTTAATTAGGTTTCAAGTATTGATAACCGCGCTAAAGCTTTTTTATAAAGGGTTAGCGCGGTTTTTTATGTGAAATTAAACATTTGATTAAATAGTATGCGATAGTAGAGTGTAAAACTCGGTATGGGAAATTGCTCTATAGCAATCAGGGCAATCCAGTACAAACTAGTTGCGATTATTGAATGTTTTATTTTAGGAAATGTATGCAGATACTTTTAGTTTTTGTATTACTTTGCCCATTTTGGGTATGTAGTGCTGAAAACACATCGCTTATTATTTCTGAAAATGTACTGAGCTCAGATGAAGCAAACAAATTACACATTCATCGACTAGTTGATGGAAATAGTGAAAATTTGGACGATAGCTGGATAATACTAATGTATCCAGAAGTTGATCAGCAAGGTCAACTAATATCAGAGTTATGCATAAATATTAATAGTGGTCCAAAGAATTTAGCTTCGTTGTGTGCTGCTATAAACAAGTCTGAAATTAGCGGGTTTAATCGTTCTGATTTTGAAATAGGGGAAAGTGTTTCTGTTTCAGCTAATTTTATATACGGTGCAGCTAGTTATACTTTACAAAATGTTTTATTACTTGAAAGCGAAGACTATGAGTCATTCAAAGAGCGATATAATAAACGCGGCGACCCAGAGAATGATTAATAGTCATATATTTAGCAAACAATACAAAAAACGATACCAACATATTTAGTGTTGGCTAACAGGGAGTGTTTATTTTATGTTCAAAATTATAATTATTTTAATATCAATTATTTCTTTTAATGCCTTGGCAGCAGAAGAAGTGAAGCTTGGAGTTGTAGGGAACGTTGGGGCGGATGGCTTTTTTAGCCCAAAAGTAATGTCATTTATTATTGAAGAAGTAAAGCCTAATTCACCCGCTGAAAAAGCAGGGATTATTGCAGGGCAAAAAATTATTTCTATAGAGGGCTGTAAAATTCCGGGCTGCCCTGCCAGTAAAGCAAAAAAATTAATGCGCAAGGAATCAGGGGATATCTTAAAGTTAGTTTTAGAAAATGAGGATGGTAGCCAAGTTCCTTTAAAGGTTCCTATGAATGCTTGGTAAGCCTAATGAGCTTTAAGCGCCGTTAATTGTCGGATGGCGCTGCACTTCCGACCTACGTTTTTAAACGGTTTAAAAGTCTATTAAAAAAGCGGCTTAACGCAACGAAGGTTAAGCCGCTTTTTTGTGATTACTGATAGGATAATACTTGTAAAAGATTACTTGGCTGAAGCTTGTTTGGTTTTTCTAAACATAAACTCAAGCGGAATGTGTAGACGTTTTGCCCACGCGTTTTCGGTGTGATCTTCACCCGGGAAGTACTGGCTTTGCCAAAGTTTTGCCGGATACTTATGTTCCATAAATAAATCATCAATTTGCGCTTGTAGCTTAGGGTACATGGCATCTAAAGTGCTGTCGCCATAATCAAAATACACCTTTTGGTTACTTAGCTTTACGATGTTGTTGGCAATGTAATTTTTAAACTCGGCAAATACTTCGTCGTCGTGGCTAAAAATACCCGGCCAGTGGGTCGACATACAAATAGCACCTGCAAATTCGTTAGGGTAATTAAGTAGTGTATACCACGATATAAGCCCACCCATGCTAGAGCCACCAATATAGCGGTGCCGCGCGCCTTTATTTACGTTGTAGTTAGACTCAATGTAAGGAATAACTTCTTTAATTAAAAAGCGTGAGTAGTTATCTGAGTAAACCTTAGAGGCAAATAATTTATGGCCTGGGTATTTTTCTAACTGGTACAGGGCGTTTTGCTTTTGCTTGCTTAAGGCCTCAAACGGTTGCTGTGGGTAATATTCGCTGTGGCGGTTTTCTACGGCGTTTGGAATACCTACCACAATAAACGGGCGTACTTTGCCTTGCTCTATTAGTGTGCCCGCTACTTCATCTACGCGCCATTCTTGCTTGTTCCATGTGCTATTTGCATCAAACAACATGCGGCCATCGTGCATGTAGAGCACGTCGTAGGTGGTGTGTTTGTTGTAACCTGGCGGTAGCCAAACATTTAAAAAGCGGTTTTTTACAAACTGTGATTTTATATTGTCGATTACCTCAATGTGGCCTTTGCTTACTTGCACATTGGCCGTGTTTGCATAGCTGGTATGCACTACAAATATTGATAAGCTTAACAGTAAAGCAACTAATTTCATGGTGGCGCCTTAGCATACAAAAAGTGCACTATCACAAGCTTGCGTTGTTAATTCAATGTGAATACGTATGCACTTGTATTTAAGCAACGCATGCATACGCATACAATTTATAAATCGCTGCGCCAGCCCATGCCTGACTCTTCCATAAGGCGCTCGTATACGCCTTCAATATTAAGTGGCAGCCAGGCTTGGTATTGCTTTAAATCTGAAAATTCATCGAGCTTAACGTTTTGTTTTATTTGTTCTAGGCTTTGCCCCGCGAGCGCTGCAGCGGTTACTTGGCTGTAAAGCTGCTCTATATAGCTTAAATAACGTACTACATCGGCTTTATTACCCATATCGGCATGGCCGCCCACAAAGGTATTAAAGTCGTAATTTAAAACCGCTTGGGTTGAATTAATCATACCTTGAATATCGTAGCTCCATAGTTTTTGCCATGGCATTCTGCCAATAACAATCCAGTCGACTACAAATAATGTTTTTTGTTTTTCGAACAGCATACTTAGTGAGCCTCGGCCATCGTTAGGGCCGTGGTAGTTAAGTTTTAAGGTTGAGCCGCCAAGGGTAAGTATTAGCTCGTCATCAAAAGTAAGGTTAGGCATAACCGTTTTTATTTGCGTGTTTTTAATATCTTGCGCAGTAAGTTTGTGTGCTACAAAGGTAGTGTGCGGGCTTTTAAATACCTCTGCACCGTAAATATGGTCGCTGTGATTATGGCTGTATACAACGTATTTAACGGGTACGTTAAAGCGGGTTTTAATTTGCTCCTTTAACCAAGTGGCGGCTTTTTTATTAAGTGGGTCGGTAACTATTGCGCCTTGTGGAGTGATTAAAAATACCGAGCGGTGTCTGTCGTCAATAAAGCGGTGGAGGCCATCGCCTAAATCTTCAATTTCGTAACTTTGTGCCATAAAACCTGTAAGTAGTAGGCTGGTGGCAAGTAGTATTTGTAATAAGCGAGGCATACACATTTCTGTTTAATGTTCTTAGTATTAAGTAAGAAAGTGCTAATGAGTATAAAATTTCAGTCAAAGTAAAAGCCATTTTATTTTAAATATAAAATGGCTTTGTTAGGTTGGATTTAACGCAGGGTGAGTTGTTGGTTTATTTCGTCAAAAATACCGGCATCGTCTATGGTTGAAGGAATTTGTAGTTCGTCGCCATCGACCAATTGACGTAAATTTTTGCGTAGTATTTTACCTGAACGAGTTTTTGGTAATCGCTCTACGCTTACTATCGTTTTAAGGCACGCTATAGCGCCTATTTGGTTGCGTACTGTTTGCACAAGCGCTTGCTCTACATCGGTAGGGGAGCCGGTAAAGTCGTTTTTAAGTACGATCATGGCCATCGGTAATTGGCCTTTTAGTGTATCGGTAACCCCAAACACCGCGCACTCTGCAACGGCAGGGTGGGATGCGACTATTTCTTCCATTTCGCCAGTTGAAAGCCTATGGCCTGCTACGTTTATAACATCGTCTGTGCGGCCCATTATAAATAGGTAACCATCATCATCTATGTAACCACCATCGCCGGAAAGATAATACCCCGGGTACTGAGTTAAATAACCGGTTTTAAAGCGCGCTGTGTTTTGCCAAATGGTGGGTAAGCAACCTGGCGGCAGCGGCAATTTTATAGCCACCACGCCTTGCTCGTTTGGTGCGCATTGCTTGCCTTGCATATTCAATATTTGCACATCAAACCCAGGGGTTGGCACGGTTGAGCTACCTGGTTTTGTTACTAATTCTTCTATGCCTACGGGGTTACAGGCTATAGCCCAGCCAGTTTCTGTTTGCCACCAATGATCGAGTATGGGCAGCTTTGTTTTTTCTTTAAGCCAGCTATACGTTGGCGGGTCGAGCCGCTCGCCTGCTAAAAATATGCGCTTTAAACTACGGGTGTTGTATTGTTTAAAGCCCTCTGCATTTGGGTCTTCTTTTTTAATGGCTCTAAAGGCGGTGGGCGCTGTAAATAATGCATTTACTTGGTACTGCTCTACTACACGCCAAAATGCACTGGCATCAGGTGTGCGAACTGGTTTGCCTTCGTATAATATTGTTGTACAGCGATAAATTAGCGGGGCATACACTATGTATGAATGCCCAACTACCCAGCCTATGTCTGAGGCAGCCCAAAACACGTCGCCGGGCTGCATACCGTAAACGGTTTCCATGCTGTAGTGCATAGCAACGCCATGGCCGCCGTTTTCGCGCACTACGCCTTTGGGCGTACCTGTGGTGCCTGATGTATATAAAATATAAAGTGGATCACTGCCACTTACAGGCACTGGCTCCACTGCAGTGGCTGTTTGCATTGCTTCATCCCAGTTAATATCCCTTGAGGGGATAAGCGTGGCAGCTACTTGTTCGCGTTGGTAAATAACGCAGTGATCTATTTTATGATTGGCAAGAGCTATGGCGTGATCAATCAGCGGTTTATATTCTATTACGCTATCTATCTCTACACCGCACGAAGCGCTTAGTATGAGTTTAGGCTTTGCATCGTCAATGCGTATGGCAAGTTCATGTGCTGCAAAGCCGCCAAATACCACAGAATGTATAGCACCTAATCGGGCGCAGGCCAGCATGCCAATTACAGCTTGGGGGATCATGGGCATATAAATAACAACACGGTCGCCTTTACTAACGCCTAACGATTGCATTACACCGGCAAATTTAGCTACCTCTTGCTGTAGCTGGTAGTAGCTATACTTTTGCTGCGTGTTGGTAACGGGGGAGTCGTAAATAAGCGCGGTTTGCTCGCCAAAGCCGGCAGTAACGTGTTGGTCGAGCGCTAAAAAACTAGTGTTTAGTTGGCCATCATCAAACCAATGGTAAAGGCCGTCAGTGTCTTGTGTGTAGGCGTGTTCAGGCTTTTTATACCAAGGTAGGCGCTTTGCTTGTTCAAGCCAAAATTGTGCTGGGTTTTGTTTAAAGCTTTCGTATTGTTGTTTATATGGGCCTAACATCATGGGCTCCTAATACTAAATGTGTGTGAGAGACCTTACAAAATGTAGGCTTTTTTTTAACCGATAGGTATTCGACTATGGTCGGCTAAAAGTTAATCAACAATTTGGGGTTAAAAATACAAAATTGACAATACAAAGCGTGTAGCTCAGCATGGCGAGCAATTAAAATGAGTGAAAACAATTTATGAGTAACACAGTACGAGTAGGCGTGGCGGTTATTATTATGCGCCAAAACACTATTTTATTAGGTGAGCGAATAGGTGCACATGGTGCAAATACATGGGCAACGCCTGGCGGGCATTTAGAGTTTGGCGAAAGTGTTGAGCAATGCGCAATACGCGAGGTATTTGAAGAAACAGGGCTAAATGTGAGTAAAATTACTAAGCTTGATTTTACTAACGATATTTTTAGTGCTGACAATAAACACTACATTACTTTATACGTAAAAGCCGATTACGAAGGCGGCGAACCTGTGCTAAACGAGCCAAATAAATGTATGCAGTGGCGTTGGTGCGATATTAATAATTTACCATCGCCACTGTTTACATCACTTAAAAACTACTTAACGACAACAACCCTTACGGCTTAGTTGACGGGCTTAATACTAATTTTTTAAAGCTCACTTGGGCATAATCACCATTTTGTTTGTCGGTGGCCCAATCGCCTGTGCCTAAACAACCTGGGTACCAAATACCTTTAGCACTTTTGGTGCTACATTGGTTATATGCACCCGCTTTAAAGTAATGCCAATCGGCAGCATAGCCATTGGGGTGATCTTTTTCATCTACTTTGCCATAGGCATCTATGTTATTGCCCAAGTTAATTGCGTAGTTAACGTCTTTTTTGCCTTGTGCGCTAAAGGTTAAGTACATCACGTTTTTATGTACGTTTACTGTGTAGCTAAAGTCTTCGCCAAGCGCTATGCCCGCCACACCGGGATCGTTTGGGTTTTCCCACGTGTTACCCCAAACAGGGTATGTAATGTCGGTACGGTTAGGATCTTTTTTTGGTAAGTTACGTTCGTAGTTCCAAAAAACAGATCCGGTTTTATGGCCAGGCCATTTTTTATAATAAATTTTAAGCGGTTCGTTACCCCAGCCAAAACCCAGTTTTGTATCTATTAGGGCTTGATCCTTACCTGCGTGAATTTGCCCTACTACCACAGAATAAGCGGCTTTTTTATTAGGATCGTTAGCGCGAAGTGCAACATGATCAACCTTTAGGGTGGCTTCCATTTTCCCGCCTACCGAGCCAAAACGCTCCGATAGCGGGTGTACAGCTAAGGCAAAGTTATTTTTTGAATTTTTAGTTTTTATTTTGGTATTTGTGCCGCGGATCATTTGTCTTAACTCACTGCGGGTATTGGTTGAGTTGGCGCTGGTAAGCGCTTTATTTGGCGAGGTAAATACCATATAGCCTTGATCATCAAGGTAGAAAAAATCAGGGTGTGCGTAGGTTTGAATCTCTTCAACATCGATTGTATCTATTTTTCCATCGTTATTAAGATCGACAGGAACGTTAATTTTCCATTGCGATAAATCAAATTTTGACGCAGGTACTGCGACATTACTATCAACAGGTGTAGTAGTACTGGCACAGCCCATAAATAACAAAGGGGTAACAGCAGCCAGTGCTGTGAGTTTAAAAGTAGATGTTAGATTTTTCATTGTTGTCTCTGTGTGATGATTTTAAAATGAACGATATTAACGTCGCTTAACTTTAATCTAACATACCAATTTAAAATATCAACATTACCAATTTTGTATTTATGTAATTTTTATAGTGCTATTTTGGTTATACCAATGTGATTTTTTGTTGATTTTGTTTTTTACGTTTTTTATTTAAGTGTTTGCGCTGCGCTTTTTTTACATGTTTAACTATCCACTTTGTCATAAGGGGCATAAGTTCTGGCGCAAAGTTATGGCCCATCCCCGGGACTACTCTTAACTTGGCTTTTTTTATAAGGCTTGCCGTTTTTTTGCCTGCACTTACGGGTATTACCACATCGTCGCTGCCATGAATTACTAAAGTGGGCGTTTTAATTTTACGAATTAAATGTTGTCTATCTTTACTCGCGGCCATAGCAATAAGTTGGCGTTTGTAGCCATTTGGATTATGCGCGCGTTCTACAATTTGCGTTGCATGATGGCGAAGTGCGTCTTCTGATTGAGGGTAAGCGGGGCTTCCAATAAGTTTGTTAAGTTTAATGTTGTAGTTTATTGCCTCATCACGGCTGGATGTTTTGGGCTTTAATTTGGCAAGCTTTATAAATACGCCAATGCTTTTGGCACTCAGCCTTGGCAGGCTAGAGCTTGACATAATCGTGGTTAAACTTAGCACCTTTTTTTTATGTTGAGCTGCAATTAGCTGAGCAATCATACCGCCCATAGAAGCACCTACAAAATGCGCTTTTTTTATTTTAAGCGCCGCCATAAGCGCCAATACATCGTTTGCCATATCATCAAGTAAATAGGGCGTTTGCGTGCGTATGGGCAGGCGTTTACTTAACCACGATTTAAATAAACTCGGGCTAGGGTGATGCTCTAAATGGGTAGATAGGCCAGTATCGCGGTTATCAAAGCGTATAACCCTAAAGCCTTTTTTTACTAAGGTGTAGTAAAGCGAGTCTGGCCACACGGTCATTTGTGCGCCTAAACCCATAATAAGTATGATTGCGGGGGCTTTTTTATCGCCTTCGTCTTGGTAACTGAGTTTTATACCCTGAGGTGTTTTAATTAATCGCATAGCCAACTAGCAATGTTTACGTTGCTAAAATTATAGACCCTGTTTATTACAACTTGTTGGCAGTAGCCGGAAGCGGTAGCTGCCACTTGGTTAAAATAGCCTGGTATTCACCGTTTTCTTTTAGCGTGTTAAGTGCATGGCTAATAGCGCTTGCGGTGTGTTTATCTAAGGTTTTGTTGGCACTAAAATATAATTTTGAAGGGTAGTCAGTTAAATGAATTCGCTTAGTTATTAAATTGGAATTTAGGCCTGAGTGCTTTAGCTCGTTATTTAACGTAAGTGTGTTGGTTAATACAAAATCGATGCGTTTTTTATAAAGCATTTGCCATAGTTGTTGATAGTAGCTTACAAGAACTAGGTTTTCACCTTCAACAAAACCGGCATTCTTTAAATAGTTTGCACTAGAATAGCCACGTATGGTGGCTACTTGGTAAAATTTTGCGTGGTTGAGATGGGTAACTTCGTCTGTACGGTTTTTTAAACTAACCAAATACGCATCAGCGAAGTATGATTCACCTAACCAGGTGTATTGGCTTGCCCTAATGGGGGTTTTTAAAAGAGACAACGCAATTGCATTTGGGTTGTTTTTAAGCATTGTAAAAATACGCGCCATCGGGATTATTTCAAACTTGGCGGATAGCTTTGTGTGTTTAATGGTGGCTTTGGCTAAATCGATTAATGCGCCGTCAGGTTGGTTATTTTCATTTATAAAATGATAAGGCGGCAGGTCTTCTGCGATAAAGGTAATGGTCTGTGCGTTGCACATAACGCTATAAAGCATAAACATACAAATACTCATAACAACACGCACAAATATAACCCACATTTTTATTATTATGTGCTCTAGTTTAAAGAGTGTTGATTAAAAGGTATACCATTAATGTTTATTTATTGTGAGTGGCTATGCCGATTATTTACTTTTTATAAACTGTGTGGGTGTGCAATAGTGCCAACGTAAAAAGGCGCGATTAAACGAGCTTTGATCTTTAAAGCCCAACAGGTTAGCGAGTTCGCTAAGTGGGAGCGTGCCAATTAACGTGTGGGAGCGGTTTTTTCTTTCTTGTTCGAGCAATTGCGCAAAGGTTACATGTTGTTTTTTTAAATGACGTTGTAGCGTGCGCGGTGTTACGTTTAATGTGCTTGCAACACTCATAAGCTGGCAATTTTGTAGCGTTGTTTTAGTAGAAAGTATTTGTTTAACTTTTTCTACAAGGCTTTGATGGCTTTTAAAGTGCGATAACTGCTGCTGTGAAAGCTGCTTAAATGTAGCATTTACAATGGCGTTGTCGGTTTTAAAGGCAAGGTCTAAATAACGACTGGGAAAGCTGATTTGATTATGTGCTGTACCGCTTGTAACAGGGCACTTAAACCACGTCTCTAACTGATGTGTGTGCTTTTTAGGCCAATTATGTATAAAGCTGATACTGTTTGGGCAAAGTGATGCGTTTATTAGCTGGCGAATAACGCTTACCCAAGCGGTCATGTTTCGTAGTACAACTTGTTCATTACAATGAGGATGGGCATGCCAGCGAACCGTGGCGGTGTCTGCAGTTTGCAAAAACTGCGCTTTACCAATATCTGCCACTAAGCTGTCGTAATTTAACAGTGCCTTTATAGCGTTACTTAGCGTATCGCTCGATTCAATTAAATAGCCCAATATACCGTAATCAGCGGGGCGAATGTGCATACCTAAAGTAAAACCAAACAGCGGATCGTTTAGCGCTTTTTGGCCATACTCAAGCAGCGCATTGTAACTTTGTAAGCTAATACGCGGTGCTAGTTGCTGACTACGCTGGCGACTAAATTCAGTAAACCCGATGGCGTTAAGAGCTGTATTAGAATCAATACCTTGAGTTTGCAAGTAATCTAAAATGCTCGAAAAATAATGATCAGCCAGTGTATGCATTTGTCGTCTAAAGCTAAAAAATGGTCGTGTATGAGCAAGCTTGCCATGTTCAATTTTTATATGCTAGTTACATGAGTAATTATCTTCGCTGTAACCAATGATCTTTATATCAATAAAACAAACGCTTAATGCAGAACCTTTGCAAATAATAACCACCTTGTTGGATCATCAGCAGTTAGATCGTTTTTTTAATGCCAAGTTTGAGCTAATACAAACACAAAATAGTGGTGAGCTAAAAGGTGGTAAAGGCGCCATTAGGCAAGTAAAAATGGCAAATGCCACGTTTAATGAGCGTATAATAATGGCTAACCCCAGCCATATTTGCTATCAAATAATCGGTGATAAGCCTGTGGCACACCATCAAGGTGATATTTATTTAGTTGCTAATACAGGCGCTAAAAGTAGCACTACCGAGCTTACTTATTGTATACGCTGTAAAGCGCCGTGGTGGCTGCCAAATGCTTTGCTAAAACACCTAATTAGTAAAGATATAACCCAGGCATTAATTAAACTGCAGTATTACTTTATGGCGGGCAAAGTATGAACTCAGAAATTATTTTACTTGCCCTAAGTCCTGTGTTTTTAGTATTTGTGTGCTTTGAATTTGGAAAATTTAAGCGCTATTACAATATAAAAGATAGCCTAGCAAACACTGTTTTAGCCTTGCTGCACCAAGGCGCGGATGCAATAGCATTGCTGCTACTTATGCCATTTTTTTATATGCTTTACGAATACCGCTTATTTGATATAAAGCTAAGTGTATTAAGTGTTGCTTTTGCATTTTTGCTGCAAGATTTTTTGTACTATTGGTTTCATCGTGCATCGCACCATATTCATTGGTTGTGGGCGGCCCATGTGGTGCACCACAGCTCCACTAAAATGAATTTTACCACTGCATTTAGGCAAAGCATAATGTACCCAGTAGCCGGCATGTGGGTATTTTGGCTGCCTATGATACTGCTTGGCTTTGACCCTTTAACCGTATTTAGCGTAGTGGCCCTTAATTTGGCGTATCAATTTTTTGTGCATACGCAAATCGTAGGCAAGTTAGGCTGGTTTGAAAGCGTATTTAATACGCCATCGCACCACAGGGTTCATCATGCAATTAATAAGCATTACCTTGATAAAAACTTTGCCGGTGTGCTTATTATTTGGGATAAATTATTTGGCACATTTGTAGAAGAAGCCAAAAATCAGCCCTGTAAATACGGCATCGTAGGGCAGCTAAATAGCAATAACCCACTAATAATAACGTTTCATCAGTGGGCTCATTTATTAAGAAGTACCTATACGGCGAAAGGGTTAAAAGCTAAATGCAAAGTGCTATTTGGCTACCCAACTAGTAGTGTTAAAGTTAAAAACGAGTGATTTAGCCAAGTGGCTTTTTACTTCTTGGCGCGCCGAGTAAAATAAACATATGGCAAATACAAATAGATAAAAACGCACTTACCCCTAGCGCACCGCCATAACCATCAAGCTTTGGGACTAGGTATTCAAATAAAAACGAAAATAAAATAGATGAGCTGGTAACGGTATAAATACCAAACCTATGTGGGGCACTCATGCCTATAAATGTGCCGCCAAAAAATACGACTGAGTATAAGTCAGGGTTTAGGTTTAAAGCAGTTAATAGTAAATAAGCAATAATAGAAAGCGACGCCGAGGCTCGTATGCCGTCAAAACGATTATGTTTGGCTAAGTAAAACGTTAAAAATGCACCTAATAAGGCTATAAATGGGTATTCTAAATTCATAAAACCACTCCTTTAGCCAACATAAATAAAGCCACGCTTGCAAAGGCAACACTGCCAAGCTTACCGCCAAATCCGGTAAACATATTTATGGTAAGCACATATAAACTGGCGCCAATAACTGAAATTATGGCTATCTCCCAATAACTTGTAATCAAGTGCGTAGAGCACATGCCGGCAAAGCTACCTGCGTAAATAGCCGCATAAGGGTGGTTTTTATAACGCGCAGGAAAAGGAATAAACGAGCCAATAAGCCCCGTTAGCGCCGCCGAAATAACTAAAGGCAGAGCAAAAGTAGTGTGCATGGCAAAGCAGGCAACAAAGCCTAAAAAGAAAGTTATAAACTTTAAAAATAAGAATTTAATCATAGTGGCGCATTTTAAACTAATCCTTTTACGCTTTCTAACTATCTCTAATAAATAAAATGTGGGGGCTAGCGTTAATTGTTATTAAGACTATTTTTTAAGCTTTGGTGGTATTAACTATGCTTATTTTTGGCTGTTAATGTTTCATAAATTATATTTTATGTATAATAGAGGTTATTAATATACAAATTTAAAAGATTAAAGGTAATTTATGTCTAACTGTTTGCACTTGGCTATACCCGCGGGCGATCTAAAAGTGGCTAAAACGTTTTACTGTGATGTGCTTGGCTGTAAAACAGGGAACAGCGAAGAAGGGCGCTGGGTAGACATAGACTTTTGGGGTAATGAGCTCACATTACACCAAAGCGAAGAGCGCCTACCCACTGTGCGCCATGATGTAGATATGGGGGCTGTGGCGGTACCGCATTTTGGTATTCACTTATCAGAAGACGAATTTAACGGTTTAAAAAAACGTATAGAAGATGCGGGGCTTGAATACCTAGACAAACCTTATCGTCGTTTTGTTGGTGATGAGTTTGAACAAGAAACCTTTTTTATCGAAGATCCAAACGGCAACGTGCTTGAAATGAAAACCATGGTAAACCCTGAGGTTTTATTTAAAAAAGCATAAGCAATATTTATTTAAAAAAAGGCCACTTTTGTAGTGGCCTTTTTTGTACCTATAGGTGAAAATAATTACACCGTATGAGTGATATTTATTCACTCTACAGTACGGACTTTAAAACGTAGACTAACACGCAACTCTCATACTTTATGGTTGTTTATGTTGCTGTTAAAACTCACCTTTGCGCCGATACTTTTATTTTTTATTCACTATGCCCAAAAACGCTTTGGCAGCTTTGTAAGTGGTATTATTCCTGGGTTACCTATCACATCAGGCCCTATTAGTTATTTCATTGCGCTTGAGCAAGGTAAGCTATTTGCGAGTAATTCAGCTGTTGCGTCGCTGTATGGCATGAGCGGTATTGGCTTATTTTGTTTTTGTTATGCCGCCATGCTTGCAAAATATGGGGTCGTTAAAGCGCTGTTTGCTGCATTAATACTGTGGTGTACTTTTAGTGCATTTACCTTGTTATTCCCGGTGAGTATTGCCTTTGCATCGCTGCTTTCGCTAGGAACATTATGGGTGCTTGCGCTGGCCTCAAGTAAGTTAAAGTTTGCGCCCGATGCTAAACCTTTTATCGCGGCCTGGGAGCTGCCTGTAAAAATGCTATTGGTCAGTTGCTTTATTGTTTTAGTTACGTTTTTATCAGCAAATATAGGCGCTATGTGGAGTGGCTTGCTATCTACCTTCCCGGTGATATTAGCGGTAATGGGCAGTATTGCGCATGCTAGTAATAAAAAATACTCAGCGTATAAGGTGCTTAACGGTGGCATTATTGGCTCGTTAGGCGGCTGCGTATTTTTTGCTGTAATTGCACTGGCGCTTAAGTTTGAATTTGTGATTTGGCAGGTATACGCTGCGGCTGCAGTGTGCTCAACGTTGTTTACCATTATTATGAGCCACTATGTAAACCGTAAACAATTTGCAAAGCCGGTTACGGTTTAATAGCAATAAGCTATATTGCTTAAAATTAGCCATCTACTAATGTGAGTGGCTTAACTTTTCGTTGTAACTTTTCATGGTACATGGCAGTGTCGCCCGCTTTTAAAATTTCATCAATAGAGTAGGGCGGTTCACTAAATACGGTGGTTCCCACGCTGGCTTTAATGGCAATAGGGTCGTTGTTGTGATTTATTGTGAGCCTATTTAAGGTGGTTTTTAAATGATGAGTTTTAGGGCTTACCTGCGCATTTTTATAAAAGTGCGCTAGCACTACAAATTCATCACCGCCTAAACGCCCTACAGCATCGTTGCTGCGAACACTACTTTTTAAGCAAGTGGCGACTTTGCATAAAGCATCGTCACCTACGGCGTGGCCGTAGGTGTCATTTATTTGTTTAAAGTCATCTAAATCTATATACATTAAGCACAATACACCGCCTTTTTTAGTGTGTAAATCTATAAGCGAAGATGATTTTTTAGCCCAGCCTCTGCGGTTTAAAATACTACAAAGAGGGTCGTAGTCGGCTTCGGTCTCGGCGCGCTTTTGTGCGATTCGCATGCGGCTAATACGCCTTGATACCGCAACGGCTAACAAAAATGATTCAACCGCAAATGCTAACACAAACCCATAACGCTGCATAAACGGGCTTTGGTTAATAAGCAGCACCCTAAAGATCATACTGACTAACACAAGGCTAAGCGCTACAAAAACGAGTGTTGCTTCACGTACCCCCTTGAGAGCTTGCATAGCTGCCAGTGTAAAAATAACAGCCACAATAAAGAGTGAACAATAAGACATCACATACCCTGCTATTGTCCAAAAAAACAGGTTTGTAAATAGCATTTTAAGTACTGCACTTAGCATGACAGCACAGGCTAATGCTTTGAGTAACTTAGTTAATCTAGGCCAGCGTTTGTTTGTTTCTAGCAAAGCGAGCATAAACCATGTGGCACTTAGCACAGTTAAACCAATACTGAGCAGATATAAATTAAAAATAACGCCAGATACATGCTGTGTTACAAATAAATACAGTTGCCCTTCTTGTAATAAAATAAAGCTACCAATACAAAAAATATAAATGCTGTAGAGCTTAAATACACTTTCGTTAAGCCTGTGCCCCATTATTAATACATAAAAAATAAGCGTTATGCATAGCCCATAAAATGATCCCATAATCAGCGAATGTTGCTGCGTTTTTTCAAAATAAGTATGGGTGTGTTGCCATTTAAATCGCGGTGTGTAATTAAGCTTTGACTCTAATGTTATTGTGGCTGTAAAGGTACCTGAGTCCATTAAATAGGCGACTTGGCCTGATTTTAATGGCGCTTTTATCGTATTTTTTTGCCGCCAAGTAAAGCTATCAAGTCCTGGGCGCAAAAAACTGAGTACGCCAGCGTTTTCAAGTGAGCAATTAATTTGGTATTGATTAACACCGCGCTGAGCTGTCAGTTCAGAAGGAGTATTTACCTTTAGCACAGAGGCCGGCGTGGATGAATTTAAGTGCTTTATTTTGCATACATCGGCAGCATGAGAATCAAAAGTAATAAATAATGCGAGCAAAAGAATAAAAATAAAAAAGAACGCTTCTTTATTTTTAGGTGGGAAAAAAGTCAATCTATTACTTTCATAGCTCATAAGCGGATCCAATTTTTTACTACTTTTTTATACTAGCAGAGCCGCACTATTTAGCTATTAGTTTACTGTTTAATAAGGTTTAAAACTGCGCGATTAAAATCACTCTTACATGTGTAAGTGCTCTATGTACAAAATAACACGCTCAACAACTCAACTTTAAACGTAGTGTTTATAATTAACCAATAATATCGATATTAATGTTTTTAAATGATGATAGTAAACTGTGTTCATCGGTTAGCAAAACTAACACCTTATAAATTTACACAGGATAAAACGCATGACACTACTACAAAAAATATTAAACTCTAAAGCAGGCGCAGCAGCACTTATTTTACGTGTACCAGTGGGTTTAATTTTAGCAGCGCACGGCGCGCAAAAATTATTTGCTTGGTTTGGCGGTTACGGCCTTGAAGGCACAGGGCAGTGGATGGCAAGTATTGGCTTAGAGCCTGGATACTGGTTGGCTTTAATGGCAGGCAGCGCTGAATTTTTTGGCGGTATTGCATTAGCACTTGGTTTATTAACACGCCCAGCAGCCATAGTTACGGCGTTTACAATGTTGATTGCTATATTTAGTGTACACATTAACAATGGTTTATTTATGGCTAACAATGGTTACGAATACGCACTTACTTTATTAGTTGTAACTGCTGCGCTTGCTGTACAAGGGGCTGGTAGCTTTTCGGTTGATAGTGTTATTGCTAAAAAGCTAGCTGATAAATAGCTCCAGGAATTTATAGTTAAAAAATAGCGGCTAATTTAGCCGCTATTTTTGTTTGAGTTGAGGGCTATATTATTTAGTCAAAAAAGTTAAAGAGTAGTTGAACTGCTTTTGCTCAAGTAAATATTCTTTATGGGTACTAGGGCTCCACGAATCATCGCCGCCAACACCCATATGTTGATGATCAATATGGATATGTAAGCAATCATCAGCTACTAGCTCATTAGTGTGCTTTGCTTGCGATAACATATTTTGTGAGTACTCACTGGCCGCAAATAAAAACGCACCAGTTACGGTTAAATTATTAACGCTTAGTAATTGGCAATCACTACGTACGCCGTTATCGGTTGGGAATATATACGGTGTATGTAGCTCATTTAAGCATAAGCTGTAATAACCTAAACGCGCAGCTGCTTTGCGATCTGGGTAGTTTTCAAATGGGCCTAAACCAAGCCAATCTACTAGAGTATCGCTTTGTTTATTAAGCGTTGTGCTTAACCCTATACGCGGCATGGGCGGCAAAGCATCGTTTAGTTGCACATCAACATTTAAGTTAATTGCACCTGTATTATTAAGCGTATAAAGCCATGTAGTTTTTGCTTGTACTGCGCCATTAAATCCATAACTAAATACACAGGTAATACGTATATCTACTTTTGATTGCACAACTTCAAACAAGTGACATGTACGCTGCCACTGGCCAAGACCCGCTCTTAGCCAGCGCGCTTCCCATGCGTTAGGGTCTAAGTTGTCTACTTCGCTTACGCCTATGTCGTTATCAAGCGCTGCGCGGTAAAAATTATCAACTAATGGGCTTTTAATAACTGGGGTTTTATTGTGTAGCCATTGCTCAATAAGGCCTGTTTGACTATTAAACACTAGTTTAAAGCTATCGCCTTCAATACTAAGCTGTGTGTTAGTTTCGCTAATATTTAGAGCACCATGTGCTGAGGCTACAAAAGTGGGCTTAAATGTATCAGCGTTTAAACTTTGGCTATTTATAAGCTTAAATTGCTCGGTGTTTAATACATGCTCGGCACTTGCAAAGCTTGAGTCGTTAATCAATGCTACATCTAAATTAAGGTGATATTGCGCACCGGCTTTAAACACCGTTTTTGTATTAACAGTGATTGTTTGCGTGCTTTGTGGAGCAATATTAATAACTTGCTCGCCTTGCTCTATACATCGCCCATTTTCTATTAACTGCCAAACCAGCTTTTCGTTATCTGTGTGTCTAAATACATAATCGCTAAATACATCAATGCTGTATTGGTTTTTAGCTTGCTCACGCAGCGTAAATTGTAAATGCTGCTGGCTGTATTTAGCTTCAAACAAGCTTGGATGCGGCGTGCGATCTGGAAATAATAAGCCGTTAATACAAAATTGGCGGTCGTTTTGTTCATCACCAAAATCGCCGCCGTAGGCCCAGTAATGCTCTCCGTTTTCATCGGTTTTAGATAAACCTTGGTCTACCCAATCCCAAATAAAGCCACCTTGCAAACGCGGGTACTCTCTAAATGCTTGCCAGTAATCGTCAAAGCTACCTAGGCTGTTACCCATTGCATGGGCGTACTCACATAAAATGAGTGGGCGCGTTTCACCTGGAAGGCTTAACCACTTTTTAATAGAGTATTTAGGTACGGCGTCATCGGCAACATGCGTATCTACACGGGCATACATGGGGCAGATAATATCGGTTGCGGTGGTATTTGCGCCGCCACCTTCGTATTGCACTGGGCGCGACGGGTCAAAGCTTTTTGACCAGCCATACATAGCATCGTGATTTGCGCCGTGCCCGCATTCGTTACCCAATGACCAAATAATAATAGAGGCGTGGTTTTTATCGCGCTCAACCATTTGTGTATAGCGCGACATAAATGCACCAGCCCATTGCGGATCGCTGGCAAGCCTACCCATAGGAAACATGCCATGGGTTTCTATGTTTGCTTCGTCTACTACGTATAAACCTAGTTCGTCACACAGCTCGTAAAAACGCGGGTGGTTAGGGTAGTGAGCAGTACGTACAGCATTAAAGTTATTTTGCTTCATCAGCTTAATATCTTCAATCATGTTGGCGGTGCTAACTGTGTGGCCGTTTTCAGGGTGGTGTTCATGGCGATTAACACCGCGAATAAGCAGCGGTTTGCCGTTTAAGCAAAGCTGCCCGTTCAGCATTTCTACTTTTCTAAAGCCAATGTTGTAGGCTTCAGCCTCTACGGTGTTGCCTTGTTCATCTAACAGGCTTACAACACAGCGGTATAAATAAGGGGTTTCAGCGGTCCATTTTTTAGGGTTTTGTATATCAATTGTTTGAAATACAACATCGCTCCAGCCGCCTTTTTCATCAACACGTTTATTGTTAGTGCTTTGGATTTGCGGCTCACACAGTGCTTGTTCACCATCAAAAACCTGTACGGCTACTTGGTAGTTATTTGGCGCATCTATTGCCGTTTTTATATGTAGTGTTGCATCGCGATAACAGGCGTCTAAATCGGGGGTTATAAATACATCGCGTATTTGGTGCTGGGGTTTAGTAAGTAAATTAACATCGCGGAATATACCGCTTAGCCACCACATGTCTTGATCTTCTAGGTAACTGCCATCGCTCCAACGAATTACCATAACCGCAATGCGGTTAGTGCCTGCAACTAGTAAATCGCTTAAATCAAATTCACTGGGTAAGCGGCTATCTTGCGAGTAGCCCACCCATTGGCCATTACACCATAGGTGAAACGCCGAGTTTACGCCTTCAAAAATAATATGATTACGCTGCGCTAATTGATCTTCCGTAATAGTAAACTCAGTGCGGTAGCAACCTGTTGGGTTATCGCTTGGTACAAATGGCGGGTTTACGGCAAAGGGGTATTTAACATTACAATAAATAGGTTTATCAAAGCCATGTAATTGCCAGTTAGAAGGCACTGGAATACGTTGCCAGCCGTTGGCGAGTGTTTCACTTAGCAATGACTCATCAACCGCTTCGGGTTTATCAAATAATTTAAAATCCCACTGACCGTTTAAATTTTGCTTTTGTGATTGCGTGTTTGTAAGGGCATGCTCAACCGTTTTAAAACCATTAAGAGGGCTGTGCGCTTTTACTTGATTAACTTGCACCGAAATTGGATTTTCCCAATCGCGACGGTTAATTATGTGCTGAAGTGAGTTCATTTGTGTCCTATTGCATGTGTGGCAATTGTAGTGGCTTAAATATAGCTAAAATAATGCATTGAGGTTATGCTTAAAGCTCTCTTGTATTTATCCAAAACTATCATTTAAATTATGCGCAACACCATTGTAGATGTACTTGATATTGGCCCCGAGTGTACAGAGCGGTTTATTGATGTAGCGGCGCTCGCTCAAGCCCCAGATCTGCACATAACACTAGCAGGGTGTTCTAATTTATCGGGGCGATATTGTGTTGCGCGCTCATCGCCTTTAGAGCACACCCTGTTTTATACATTGTCAGGCCAAGGAAAGCTTACAACAGAACATAACAAATATACGTTGACAGAAAATACGCTGATTGTGTTACCTGCTAAGCAAGGCTTTGAAGTGAAAATTGATGCTCCGCATTGGGATGTTATTTGGTTAAACCTTGCAAATACTCATCGTTGGAAGCACTTAAATTTGACTGAGGCGCTTGTACTTTATGAACAAAAATTAGAGTCATTGCATTTAGCTATGGAGCTTTTATACAGTGAGAAAAGCGCTACTTTACGTGAAGGCGTTATGCCTATTTTAAGCCATTATTTAAACACTACGCTGCAAAGCGAAGCGCAAATAGGCGGGCAAAACAGGTTAACCAGCTTGTTTTTAGAGATAGAAGAACGCCTGCAGTTTGATTGGACAATAGAGGCTATGTGCGAACACGTGCATTACTCAGCGCCGCATTTACATAGGTTATGCCAAGCACAATATGGCAAAAGCCCAATGCAGCAGCTAATTTATTTACGTATTAAACGAGCTAAAAGCTTACTACTAAATACCCGCTGGCCAGTTGCTCATATTGCCGCTTATGTGGGGTATCCTAATATATTTAATTTTTCTAAACGGTTTAAAAAATCAGTGGGTGTATCACCAAGCGAATTTAGAAAATAACGTGAGCGGCTCTCTACATTTGAATAAATTTAATGTATTGTGCGCTTTCTTAAATTGCATTTTATAGTTTTAGGTAGGTAATGCGCTCAAACTACTTTTTAGTTGTGATACTTTTAGTGCTTGTGCATAGCTTTATTAGCTGTGACGCTGCTGCGTATCATTTACAAGAAGAAGTAGATCATGCCACGCATATTCACGCTCATAGCGATACCAATGACGATGATGCGCAATCACCTACTGAAATTCATGCCCATCAGCACTGCCACTGTGGCTACTACAGTACAATAAATCATTCTATAAGTCCTGAGCAAAGCCAAGCCACAAATACTGCCTGTTACAATGGTTTAAATTACCCACCAGATGTTCCGCCACCCAATTTTTATAGCTAGATTCTAACTTTAAATACTTTTGTACATTACAGTCTGCGCATAAGCGTTGTTAGGCTAGTTGTGTGCATATTTAGGTTGCTTGATTGCGCTTGTTATTAAAGCAAGCACTGTGATTAAGCCAACTCTGTTTGTTAAAAACGGACCTGCTATATGAATAAAAAAACACTAATGCTGGTGGCGCTACTGTGCGCACTACCAGTTCATAACGTTTTGGCAAAAAAAGCGCCTCAAAACGTATTAACGCTACAACAAGCGCTTAAAAATACCGAGCAGCAAAATGCCCTGCTTAAACGTTACCCGTACCATCAAAAAATATTAACAGCGCTTAAAAACCAAGCTGCGCTTTCGCCAAACCCTGAGCTGAGTTTTGAAGCTGAAAATTTTTTAGGAACTCACAGCTTTAATGCCTTTTCGGGGGCGCAGTACACACTGGCTTTAAGCCAATTAATAGAGCTAGGCGAAAAACGCCAAAACCGTATTAATTACGCTACTGCAAATATTAAAGCGCAAACAATTGAGTATAAAAACACTCGGTTAGCACTTTTAGCCACCACCGCTGAGCGTTATTACCAAGTACTAAAATTTCAGGCGTTAATTACGTTAAACAGTGAGCGTAAACACACTGTTGAGCAGGCGCTTAACGCAATTGAAAAGCGTGCTAAAGCAGGTGCTGCCTCAAGTGCTGATGTAACTCGTATGCGCTATGCATTAAGCCAAGTAGATCTAAATATGCTCATGTTAAAAAGTGAATTTGAGCGTGCCCGTTTAGCGCTTAATGAGCTTTGGCAAAAACAGGTATATAGCGATTATTATGCAGGTGATTTAAGTTTCATTGCCCCTCTTAAAAGCGAGCAAGCACTGCTTGATGCGGTTAATAGTGCCCCTGAGTTTGCATTGTTACAACAACAATATGTGCAACAAACTGCCAACTTGGCACTGCAAAAATCTACGGGTCAAAGTGATTTAACGCTAGGCGGCGGTGTGCGTTATAACCAGCAAGCTGACGCCAGCTCGTTTGTGTTTTCGTTTTCAATGCCGCTGCAATTAAGCAATTCTAACAGTGGTAATATTGAGGCGGCGCAGCATCAACTTACCTTACTTAATGAGCAACAAGGGCAATTGCGTATACAGTTGCGCCAACAAATACGCACGCTGTATGCGTACTACCAAGGTAAAACTGAGCAGGCACAACTTTTAGCGCAGCACGTTATTCCTCAAGCGCAAAAGCTTATAGAACAAAGCTTAAAGAGCTATCAACAAGGGCAAATATCGGTATTGCAATTGCTAGACGCGCAGCAAGCTTTATTTGATTCTAAACGCGCTCTTATCAACACCCATAGCGAACTATATCAAGTACTACTTACTCTTGAGCGCTTAACTGGCCAATCTTTAATTGAGACTCATCAATCATGAACAAAACACTTATCGCATTATTAGTTACGCAATTTTTTGCATTCCCATTATTAAGTAGCACGGCTATGGCGTCGGCTAATCATCACGCAGAAGGTCATGAAGAAGGCCATGAAGATGAACACCAAGTAAAAGGCCCTCATGGCGGGTTTTTACTCACCAATAACGCGCTTGATTTAGAGCTTAAATTAACTCAGTTTGCTGGTAATACCGAGCTACGAGTATACGGGTATGATAACGAAGATGCTGTGGATATAAATCAGTTGGACGTAACCATAAACGTACAGCGTTTAAGTGAAAAACCACAGCTTATTCGCTTTAAAGCCGAAGATGACTATTTGGTCAGTACCGTAAGCGTGAATGAGCCGCACTCGTTTAAGCTTGATGTAATGGCAAGTTATAAAGGGCAAAAAATTAACTACCACTATGAGCAAGAAGAGGGGCGTACAACCCTAAGCGAGGCAGCAATTGAACGTGCTGGTATTAAAACCGAGATTGCAAAAGCGGGTAGCGTTGAACTAACCGATACTTTATTTGGTGTTATAGCACCCACTGCGCAAGGCAGCGTTGAAGTAATGGCGCCTTACATAGGTTTAGTTAACGATATATTTGTAAGCATTGGTCAACACGTTAAAAAAGGCGATAAACTCGCAAGCATTACCAACCGTGAAACACTGCAAAACTACATCATAAAAAGCCCAATGACAGGCGTTGTTACCGAGCAATATTTAAAGCGTGGTGAGCTTGCTAGTAGCGCGTTAATGCAAATAGTCAATCTTGAAACGGTATGGGTTGAGCTGTCGGCGTTTCCTGAAAATATTGAAAAACTTGCCATAGGACAAAGCGCCAAAGTATACGACCTACATCATCATTTACACGCACAAGGTGAGGTGTTTTTTATCGCGCCTATGATGACGGGCGGACATATTGCACGTGCGCGTATTGCGCTTAAAAATCCTGACGGCCATTGGCGTCCAGGCATGCACGTAAATAGCGACGTTAGTATCGCAAATGTAAATGCTGCAGTGCGAGTAAAGGCTACTGCTGTGCAAGAGTTTAACGGTAAACCGAGTGTGTTTATTAAAAGCGGCAATGTGTTTGAAGTACGCCCTGTAAAACTTGGTGCTAAAAACAGCGAGTGGGTAGAGGTACTTGAGGGGCTGTCGTCAAACAGTGAGTATGTAACGCAAAACAGTTATGTAATTAAAGCCGATATATTAAAAAGCGGCGCAAGCCATTCACATTAGGAGGCAGCATGATTAACTGGATAGTTTCGTTTGCGGTTAAACGCCGCATGATGGTGCTTGCGCTCACGCTTTTATTTGCAGGCTTTGGCGTATATAACACCCAAAATTTAGCGGTGGATGCCGTACCTGATATAACTAATGTGCAAGTGCAAATTAACACTAAAGCACCCGGGTTTACCCCGCTTGAAGCAGAGCAGCGTATAACCTATTTAATTGAAACCGCAATGGCAGGTATACCCAAGCTTGATTACACCCGCTCGATTTCGCGTTATGGGCTTTCGCAAGTAACTGTTATTTTTAACGAAGGTACCGATATTTACTGGGCGCGCCAGCAAATATCAGAGCGCATTCAAAGTATTCGCTCAGACTTGCCTGCCAATATTGAGCCAAACTTAGGGCCAATTGCGAGCGGCCTTGGGGAAATTTTTACTTATTCTGTGCATGCAAATAAAGGTGCGCTCAAAGACGATGGCACGCCATTTAACGCAGAAGATTTACGTACTTTGCAAGATTGGGTTATTCGCCCGCAGCTTTTAAAAGTAAAAGGTGTTACCGAAATAAACAGCCAAGGCGGCTTTGAACGCCAATACCAAGTAGCGCCAATACCTGAAAAGCTACTGGCTTATAAGCTTACGCTTAGCGATGTAATTACAGCACTTAAATTAAATAATAGTAACCAAGGCGCAGGGTTTATTGAGCGTTTTGATGGGCAATACTTAGTACGCTCGCCAGGACAATTAAAAACCATTGATGACATAGCCAACACCGTGGTTGCAAAGCGTGATGATGCGCCTGTACGCATAAAGGATGTTGCTAGCGTGCGTTTAGGCAAAGAGCTTAGAACAGGGGCTGCCACTTATAATGGCCAAGAAACTGTACTTGGCACCGCTATGATGCTTATTGGCGAAAACAGTCGTGTAGTGGCAAAAGCCATGGCCAATAAACTCAAAGATGTACAACTTAGCTTACCAGCAGGTGTAGTGGTTGAGCCTGTATATGACCGTACAAGCCTTGTAGATAAAACCATCGAAACAGTAAAAACCAATTTGTTTGAAGGCGCAGTGTTTGTCATTGTTATTTTACTGCTATTACTGGGTAACGTAACCGGTGCGCTTATTACGGCAATGGTTATTCCGCTTAGTATGTTATTTGCCATTACCGGTATGGTTGGCAATCGCGTGTCGGGTAATTTAATGAGTTTAGGCGCAATCGACTTTGGTTTAATTGTTGATGGTGCTGTAATTGTGGTTGAAAACTGTTTAAGGCAACTTGGCCTTGCGCAGCACAAACATGGCAGGCTACTTACATTAAATGAGCGTTTAAGTGTGGTAACCGCCGCCACTAAAGAAGTGTTCAGTCCAGCAGTATTTGGCATTTTAATTATTATGCTGGTGTATTTACCGCTATTTGCATTAAGTGGTGTTGAGGGCAAAATGTTTCAGCCAATGGCGTTTACAGTGGTTGCAGCATTAGTTGGCGCACTTATTTTTGCAGTAACCTTTGTACCTGCCGCTATTGCGGTATTTTTACGCGGTAAAGTGAGTGAGAGCGAAAATACGGTTATGCGCGGTATTAAAAAAGGCTATAAACCGTTACTTGGCTTATCGCTTAAGTTACCGTGGGTAATGCTAAGCATTGCTGCTGTGCTTGTAATTACACTTGGCTTTAAAGTGAAAAATATGGGTGCTGAATTTTTACCACAGCTTGATGAGGGCGATATTGCTATGCATGCACTGCGCATTACCGGCACCGGCATTGAGCAATCGGTAAAAATGCAAAAAGAGTTAGAGCAAGCCATTTTAGACATACCTGAAGTTGAAAAGGTATTTTCAAAAATTGGTACGCCCGATGTCGCAAACGATCCTATGCCACCTAACGTTGCCGATACATTCTTAATGTTAAAGCCACGCGAACAATGGCCTAATCCTGCTTTACCTAAAGAAGAACTGGTTAAGCAAATTCGCCATTTAGTAAATGAAGTGCCTGGTAATAACTATGAGTTTACGCAACCAATAGAAATGCGCTTTAACGAGCTAATAGCAGGCGTGCGGGCCGATGTAGCAGTACGTATTTATGGTGATGACTTATCAACATTAAAACAGTACGGGGAAAAAGCTACAACGCTTGTGCGAAGCATTACGGGTGCAACTGATGTACGCCTTGAGCAAATGGAAGGCTTGCCTACGCTTTCGGTTACGCCGCTTCGCGACCATATGGCGCTGTTAGGCTTAACCGTAACCGATATACAGCAAAGTGTAAGTGCTGCAGTAGGCGGTGTACAAACTGGGCTTATTTACGAAGGTGATAAACGTTTTTCGTTATTAGTGCGTTTAGATGAGCGTTGGTCTAGCGATGTAACACAGCTGGCTCGTTTGCCTGTGGCTGTGCCAAAAAGTGCTAATCCCGACCTTGCGTTTGTTCCGCTTGGCGAAGTAGCAACAATTAGTATTGATAAAGGGCCTAATCAAGTAAATCGTGAAAGCGGTAAGCGTAACGTTGTAGTCACTGCAAACGTAGAAGGGCGTGATTTAGCAAGCTTTGTAAGCGATGCACAAACAGCTTTAAATTCAGAACTTAATTTACCAAGTGGTTATTGGATTGAATATGGCGGCACGTTTGAGCAGTTAGAATCGGCAAGTAAGCGTTTATCGCTAGTGGTGCCGGTTACTCTATTGCTTATATTTGGCTTGCTTTATAGCGCGTTTAATTCACTGCGTGATTCGTTAATAATATTTAGCGGCGTACCACTTGCTCTGACAGGTGGCGTGCTTGCGTTATTGTTACGCGACATGCCGCTGTCAATATCGGCAGGCGTTGGCTTTATTGCGCTAAGCGGTGTAGCAGTATTAAATGGTGTGGTTATGCTGTCGTTTATTAAACAGTTAAGAGCCGACGGCCTTAGTTTAATAGATGCGATACAAACAGGTGCACTTTCGCGCCTGCGCCCAGTACTTATGACCGCTTTAGTGGCAAGTTTAGGGTTTATTCCTATGGCGCTAAATACTGGCACTGGCGCTGAGCTACAAAGGCCATTGGCAACGGTAGTGGTGGGCGGTATTATTTCATCAACTTTACTTACGCTATTAATATTGCCTGCACTTTATAAGTTAGTGCATGCAAAGTTTACTAGGCATCAAGCTGTTTAGTTCATAACGTAAAAAGCAGCTGAAACTTCAGCTGCTTTTTTGTTGTTAAGTAAACCATGCAGGTTAATTATATTGAAAAAGATTATCCCAGCGCTTATCCAAAACGGTTTTTGCTTGCTCTAAACTGATTGCGTTATACACCTCATTACTGCACGTGACTAAATGCATACGCTCCAATTTTGCAAGTGCATCGCTAATTTCAAAGTCGAGTTCGCATTTATACTTTGTTTTAAACCACGCCTCTATTTGCTCATCAAGCATTTGTGCGCTTAGGCCATTTGTAGATTTAAGTAAAAACGTATAAGCAAGCAGGGCTTCTTTTATGTCTTCTTCTTCAGCGGCGTCTATAAGGGTATGAAAAACACCGGCGTTATTATCGAGGTTTTTAAAGTAAAGGTTATCGCTAAGCGCTTTCATAAATTTAATTTTACGATTTTTAAATTTACTCCACTCTTTAAAAATAAAGCTGCCAAATACCCCCATACCAATAGCAAAGGTAATAAAGTGCTGCTGGGTCATTTCTACGGCCTCATTTCTAAAACCACCCCAATAAGCAATCAACGCAAATAACAATAAAATGGATGCGCCTAGCTTAGTAATTAAAACCACGGCACCGCCAATTAAAGCCGATGAGCCAATAATCACTTTATCAATAGGGCGCATACGTACTTCGCTATTAGGGAATAGCATTTCAAGGTCGGCTTTTGGTACATTTTGAAACAGCTTTACTATGGTCGAACTTGGTTCAAACCCTAAAGGTATTTTATTTTTAGCTTCAAAGTGGGCTTTATCTTTAAAACGAATGAACACCGCCACGCGGTCGTAATTAGTAAAATGCAGCTTTTTTTTACGAAGGCCCCAAAAGCTGGTTATGGTTTCAGTGAGTTGCGACTCGCCACGGCGATAAAAAACCACTTCTTCAAAGTCGTCAAACTCTACCTCAAGGCGCACTTTAAATAGTGACTCTTCGTTTAATGCATCTTGTAAATCTTGATTAGTGATCACTTCAAAGTTAGCGGCGTTTAAAACCTTTGCAAAATCTTTTGCAAAATCACGTTGGCACTGCGCTTTTTGAACATGTGAAACCGGCGCTAAAGATCGCGTGTCACTATTAGGATCAAAAGGGGCGTAGTTATTTTTAAGCGACTCAAGTGTTGCGTGATAATCGTAATGGATAAGGCTTGCTAATAAATCACAAAATTGTTTAAACGATGTTTGCTCTGAGCCGTTGGCCAACTCATCACTACACATATCAACAATATCTTGTTTTCGAATGGGAATAAAACGTGCATTTTGCATTTTCTTGACTAATTTGGAAATGAAACTACCTTTAGGGATGTTAATTTATTCCCCGTCGAAATGCTAACTTATAGATTTACAAATAAATAAACTTTATTGAATCCAACTCGTCCTTTCATACGTTGTATTAGTACAGTAATCATATTTTGCTAGTTATTTTGTATTATTAATATTGATATTTAATTATGATTAAGTATTATTATTTTAATCTGTCAATAATTAAGCCAGTAAAAATGTATTGATTAATGTTAATATTTTGTTTTAATTACTGGATTTTATAATAATTAGATCTATTTTTAGCTAAGCCGCTGTTTACTCTCATTAACTATTTAGGATATTCACTTTGGAAAATATAAGTAAAGCTGTTGTTATTGTCGAACTACTAAGTGATGTATGGGTTGTTATGGATAATGGAGATTGGGTCAAGGTAGACTCTGTACCAGAGCAATTTGCCGATCTACCCGTATTAAACAGCAGTGATATTGCACTTGAAGAAAATAAGCTTGTTTTCTCTGAAGCGAATGAACAGCTTGTGGTCCCACAGGATATTATTTCGCAGCTTGTATCCGATTTAAGTCAAAATAGTACATTTGATGCCCGAAGTAATACAAGTAGTGTTACTTCTTTATCATCAAATGATGCCAATGACGCACAAGTGGCTTATCAACTTATTGCCCGCCAAGGGCAAGAGCTAGTTCCTGAATCTGGCTACGAAACCACACCCGTTGCTGATGCTGAGGTAGAAGATCCTGACTTTCTTGAATTTACACCTGATCCTGTTTTCAATGTAGGGCAACTCGGTGGCGATGGTATTTTTATTAATAAATATGACGCTGTGGCTTTGGAGTTTTCCGGCACTGTTGAAAATGTACCAGATGGGTCGATAGTACAAATAATTTTAAGTGACTCAGACGGCAACGAAATTATAGTCACAACTGAAGTTCAGGATGGTTTGTGGTCTGTTACTAATATCGATATCACAGCATTAAATGACGGTGAAGTTACTGCGACAGTGTCGTTAGTTGGCGGAGATGAAGATGACGCTGCTAGCGAGACAAAAATTAAAGATACTCAAGCAGATATTTTTATTGATTTTGAAGATGGCCTAAACACTAATCAGCCCATTGATTTCGAGGGCGAAGTGGTAGATGTGCAAGATGGACAGCTGGTAACAGTAACCATTTTTGATTCGCAAGGTAACCCCATTGCAACGTATGAGGCTACGGTTACTAATGGCCAGTGGAGTGTCGGCCCAGAACCTTTTGCTGACTTAGCCGATGGAAATTACACTATCCAAGTTAGCACTATTGATATAGCGGGTAATGATACTCAAACACAAAAGTCTTTCTCTAAAGATACAACTGCGATAATAACAATTGAAGTAAATGAAACCGAAGACGGCGTAATTAATAACTCAGAGAACATAGTACAGATCAGCGGAACAGTTGAAGGTATTGAAGACGGTCAGACAGTTTCAGTTACCCTAACAGATGTTGATGGCAATGAAGTGACAGTTGAGGCTGTTGTTGAAAATGGCCAGTACCAACTAGAAGTTGATATTTCTTCGTTAAGTGATGGGGAGATCACAGCAACAGCACAAGCACAAGACTTATTAGGTAATGAGAATACCGCTTCCCAAGTAATCTCACATGATAAAACCGCACAGCTCACCGTCGAGATAGACTCAACACAAGATGGTGTTATAAACAGTGAAGAACAAAGTAACGTGACGGTTCGAGGTGCAGTAACCGGTATTGAAGATGGCCAAACAGTTACTGTTGTATTAAGCGACGGTATTAACCCTCCAATTACATTAACGGCAATTGTTGTTAATGGAAGTTACGAAATAACCGGCGTTGATATTTCATCGCTAAATGATGGCACTATTAGCGCAAATGCAACTGCTCAAGATATTTCAGGAAACCCAGCAAGCGCTAGTGATGAAGCACAATATGACAGCTCAGTTGCTGCAAGCTTAGTAACACAAGATATTGACGGGGTTATTAATAGCGCCGAGCAAAGTAATGTACAACTTAGTGGTTCGGTTACAGATATTGAGCCAGGCCAATTAGTTACTGTTACTTTTACGGATAGTAATAATCAGCAAGTAGTTGTAACAACAGAGGTTGATGCTGATGGCAACTGGCAAATTAGCGGCGATATTGAATCGTTAGCAGATGGCGAAATTTCAGCGCAAATAAGCATTTTTGATGCCGCTGGGAATGAGGCAACTCAAGAGGTTACTTTTGCAAAAGACACACAAAGCACGTTAACCCTTAGTATCGATAAAACCGAAGACGGCATTATAAATGGCAGCTCTGAAAATACCGACATTTCGCTCAGTGGCTTAGTAAATGGTGTAGAGGATGGCCAAGAAGTTACCATCGTATTTACAGATTCAGTAGGCAATGAAGTCGTTGTTACTGCAATTGTTGAAAATGGAAACTATGAGCTGTCAGGCGTCGATATTTCATCATTAGAAGATGGTGAAATTACTGCCACAGCAACTGTGTTAGATACGCCAGGCAATACCGCCACAGCTGAAGATACTTTTGAATTAGATAATAGCGCAATAATCACCGCGTCAATAGATAAAACAGATGATGGAGTCATTAACGGACAAGACGATGATCTTCGAGACAACGTAAATTCAGCAGAAAATGCAGGTGTGGTTGTACGTGGTACTGTAGAAGATGTGGAAGATGGCCAAATAGTTACTGTAACTTTGAGCGATGGCATTAATCCTCCTGTAATTACTCAAACAGTAGTTCAAAATGGTCAATATGTTACTGGACCAATGGACGCAACTGGCCTAAATGATGGTACGATGGTCGCTACTGCAGAGGTTACTGATGCAGCAGGTAACCCTGTTAGTGCACAAGATAATGTTGAGATAGACACAACGGCAGCAATAACAACTAGCATTGATAAAACGGCTGATTCGGTTATTAATGGCAGTAACGAAAACCAAGAAATTGTAGTGCGTGGTACTGTAATTGGCATTGAAGATGGTCAAGCTGTCACAATTAGCTTAAGAGACGGTGTAAATCCAGACATAGTAGTACAAGCAATTGTTGAAAATGGTGAATATGTTACAGCTCCTATTGATGCAAGTTCTTTAAACGATGGTGATATTGTTGCCAATGCTGAGGTGTCTGACCTCGCTGGTAATGAAGCTATTGCAATAGATATAGTCGAAATAGATAAGTTAGCAGAAATTACAACCAGCATTGATAAAACAGCCGACGGCGTGATTAATGGCAATGGTGAAAGCGCCGCCATGGTTGTACGTGGCACGGTGAGCGATGTGGAAGACGGTCAAACCGTGACAGTGATCATCAGTGATGGCACAAACCA
>NZ_LKDU01000024.1:0-71948 GCF_001401855.1 Pseudoalteromonas sp. P1-7a
TTTTACTTATTCTTACATGGATGTAAGTCATTAGAATAACGCAGGAGCAGTTATCGAGCCCACTAGGTTACAAACCTCGCGCCGCGATTAAATGGCCCTTAGATTGAACAAATTATAACCCTAAAAGGTCAACAGGCCCTAGTTTTCGTAACGCACTAAACGTAAATACACGTCACTGGTTTTAGCATGTAAACTATTGAGCCCACTATCAAACTGATAAACCCATGCTGAACTCATCGTGCTAACGCCTGACGTATTAGTCCAATAGTTTTGCAATTTAGTGCCTAAAAACACCTCTTCGTTAATACTCGGCTCGGTACAGCTGTGTTCTAATATACTGGCAAGCTCTTTAATATTAGGCACCTGCCAATCATCATAATCAGCAGTGGTGTCGTTTTCTGCTCCTCTAAGCGCTTCTTGCCAATTCAGTGATGGTGTAGACCCAGCGCACGTTTCGGTGTCGCTATCGTAAACTTGCCCATAGCTACAGCGCTGCCACATCAGGCCCGTTTCGGTATCTAATACTGTGCCATCATCATTAAGGGTAAAGCGCGTAGTGGGTGTTGTAGTATCGGCCCCGTCGTAACACGTTTGCGCTGCGGCTAGTTGAAAGCTGGCGCTAAACACAGCCAGTGAAAATAATATGCGTGTTTTCATGGTTTTCTCCTATCGGCTTCTGACTAGGCGTACATACGCGTATTTTTCTTTCGGGTAAGCTAAGTCATTCCCATTACTCATATCTATAATGTACGCTTGCGATAAGCTGGTACCATCGGCTGCAGTTTGTGATGTCCAGTACGGTAAATTAACATCATCTATAGCGCCTGCTGCTGGCATATTAGGGAAAAACGCTTCATCAATTAATACGTTTTCGCCCTGCTTGCCATAATCTATTAAGCTCAAGAGCTCAGTGTAAGTCGGTAAGCGCCAATTGGTACCGCCGCAAAAGTCTAAGTCGTTCACTTCATTTATATAGGTTTGCACACCACAGCTTGTATCATCTGGGCAGGTGGTATTTGCGGTACTGGTATCGGTAAAGGTTGTCGTGCCTAAATCCCAAAAGTAATGATTTTGGCCATCACGCAAGGTGGTATTAGGTAATGTACCTGACTCTACACTTTTAACCTCCCATACAAGCCCCGTTACGTTGTCGCGAATGCAAGTAAAGTCGTCACTATCATCAGCTACTTCATCAGCAAATTGATTTAGCTTAGTGTAGTCAAAGGCAAGGTTACCTTGGCCTGCTTTATCGAGTTGATTGGCAAAGCTGTCTCGGCCAAGCTCTGCATCTTGTCCTGGAAAATCACTACTTTGGCAATTGATACGTTGGGTATTGTTATAACACTCGCCTAGGCCACTGTCGTTGATTAACCCTAATGCTTTTGGAGATACATCAATAAATACGGTATCGATGTCAGTGCGCCCTTTAGAATCAGTAACAGTGACTTCAAAGCTCAATGTGGTATCTAAATCAACGTCGGAGGCAAAAAATGTCGTGGTACATTGGCTAGTATTTGCCAGTGTTTCGGCATTGCCTGTTAATTGTTGCCAGCTACATGAAAACGTATCTGTTAGGGTGTCACTTTCACTTGCATCTAAGGTTACTTCCTCAAATTCTTCAACGTTTTGGTCATCTCCGGCATTAGCCACAACCAGCTCGTCTGTTTTATTGAGTGTCATACTGTATTCAGTACTTGCCTCGCCGCCTTCGTCATCGGTAACGCTTAACTGCCACACTAAATTAGTATTTGACTCAAGCAGCGGGTGGCTAAAACTTACCGTTGAATTATCAAAGTCGGTTACATCTAAATCGGGGCCTGAAATTAATTCCCACTGATAACTATTAATTTGACCGTTTTCATCTGGATCGCTCGACTCTTCAGCGCTTAAAGTTACGGTATCATTATAGGTCGAAGGCAGTGTTTCAGGAGCTATTTGACTCACAACAGCAAGTGGTAACTGGTTGCTTGAAGTAATAAATATACTCACATTGTCACTCACTAAGCTGCCGTTATCTGTTTGATAGCTTACAGATAGTACAAGTTCACTATCGGCTTTAACATCGGGAGCTGTAATAGTTTGCTCTGCACCTTCAAGCGGAAAGCCGTCCACTGACGGGCCGCTAACGCGCTGCCAAGTAAAGGTACCGTCTGCCGGTGAGCCTTGCGCGGTAATGGTAAACTCTGTTTTTTCTACAACTTGAAGATCGTTTCCTGCATTGACCGTAGTTTCAACAGTAGAGTCATCACTACCGCCGCCTCCACCGCCACAGGCAGCCAATAAAAAACAAGATATAAGGGGAGCAAAAGCAAACGCTTTCATAAAACGCACCTATAATGTCAAATAATTACTATAGAGTAATTACAAGCAATAAAGATGCCATTAAGAGTTATACCAATTCGCTTAATTAGGTGATCTACTTTGAGGCAGGAAATATGTGTTAATAACTAGGTAATAAATGCGCTATTTAGTTGCTCTCGCCAATTGTTCCTGTATTGCGCGAGCTTCTGCATCCATGCAGCCGAAATGAAAATTTTTTAACGCAGGAAGCGGCACGTTTAGCCCCGCAAAATGGTTAAATATTATTGTACATTGGTATTACATATACGTATCTTGATGAATACGCACAAACAGCTTAGTGCCTATTTTAGAGTAATCTACTTTGTATTCACGTCCATCAAGCGCCTGAATAAACAATAGCTGTTTTTCTTCGCCAAAAATATCCGCGCTACTTACATTAACAATTTCAAGGTACCGCTCTTTGGCATCTCGCCGGTTTTTAGGTAGGTCCTCTTTAAACGGCTCTAAACCATTTTGAGTTACCTTTATACGTGGGTGCTGCTCTGCATTTACAATGACTAGATCAAGCTTTTTATCTTTATGGATGATGGTATTGCGACCACTTTTAATAAAAGATCTTTCTTGGCTCATTATTTTTCCTACTATCGCATTTAGTGTCCAACTTGCGATGCTATAAACCGTTCAGGTGCGCGTTTCCATTTATTTAAGTCGGCACTAAACGACCAAATGTCTGTCTCTAATACACTTGCGGGTAACAGTAAATTATACCCCGTTAACAACTCAAGGTGCTTCGCTCTGTTAGCAAACATAGCTATGAGTCCAGTATAGCTAAATCCTTTAGGTGAAGTGTATTGTGTCTCTTCTATTAACCATTCTGATGGGCAATTGCCATTTTTGCAATGTTTTTGAACAGCTTGCATAAATAAATTACGTTGCTCTATCAGTAGTTTTCCGGCGATGCGTGGATGTATAGCGCTTAAAAATTCGTCCATATCATTGAGTTTTAAACCCACTGCGTTTAATTCAAGGTATTCAAGGCCGTCAGCCACCTTAGGAATACCGCTGTGGTGCAGATTACTGACATTTAACTGCCACTGACCGTACTTATGCTGATACACAAGTAAGTACTCACTAAGTAGTAAACTATAATATGGCTCCTGTGTTTTTAAAAAACCAATAAAGATAGCCGCTATGCACATACTGACTAAAAATATTTCTATTAAGCTAATTTCACCCGGGCGCAATAAATTAAACAGCATAATAAATACTAAACCTATGCTGCCGACAGAGAGTACTTCAATGCCATTGCGTGAGCCTTGCGCTCTGTATTTTATTATTGAATTTTGCTTAGCCATATTGGTAAAAAGCCATATAGAATAAAAACATAACAATACCCCAGAGTATTATTTTTCTGATTGTTAAACAGGTTTTACACTGTGCTTGTGGCTTCATTGTTTTATCATAATTTTAGCGTTAAATGGGAACAAGTAATTAGTCTCATAAATTTTTACGCCTAACGCACAAATTTATGAGACACATAACCGCCTTTCCACGGTCTTATTTCGTACAATACTTACAATTTATTTTCAGGTATGAAAACGATGTACTCAAAACAGTCAGGTAAAGCCCTTTTTCCATTTCTAATTTCGCTTCTTGTTATTTTAAGTGTGTACCTATATTTACCATCTAGCCATGGTGAACAATCTAATTCAAGTAATAAGGCAACAAGAGTTAGCGCTCATACGGTATCGTCTCAAGAAAACACCGTTATGATTGAAGCCATAGGCAGTGCACGTGCAAATCAAGCTATTTATATTAAAAGCGCACAAAGCGATTATGTCACCCACATTTATTTTGAAGATGGTGACTTAGTTAGTAAAGGCCAACGCCTTGTGCAATTACAAAATAAACAAGAGCAGTACGCAGTAAAAGAGTTAAACATTAACTTAAAAGAGGAGAAACGCCAGTTAAGTCGCCTTACCGAGCTTTCTCGCACACAATCTACCGCTAAATCATTGTTAGAAGAGCAACTTTCTCGTGTAGATGCTACGCAAGCACAACTAGAAAGCGCTAAAACCAAACTTGACGAGCTACTAATCACTGCACCATTTTCTGGCTTATTAGGTAAACGAGAAGTATCTATCGGTGCTTATGTAAGCAGCGATACAGTTATTACAACGCTCGATGATATTAGTATTATAAAAGTTGACTTTAAAGTTCCTGAAAAATATTTATCTCAACTTAGCCTTGGCATGAAAGTACATACCCAAAATGACGCCTACCCAGGTAACACCTTTACCGGCAAAGTTACTCATATAAGTTCCCGTATTGATTCGGTTACCCGCAGTGTTGAAGTAACCGCAAGCTTTGCTAATAAATCAGGATTACTGCGACCTGGCATGCTTTTAAATACCGCCCTTGAACTCAGTAGTAATCAGGCGCTTATGGTGCCAGAGAAAGCCGTGATCCCACTGCAAGATAAACACTATGTGTACCAAGTAAAAGAGGGCATTGCCAATAAGGTAGAAGTGCATGTTGCTGGCAGAAATAACGGGTGGGTAGCAATTGATGAAGGCCTTAGCGATGGTGTGCAAGTAATTACCGAAGGTATTATAAAAATTCGCCCTGGTAGCAAAGTAAGTGTTGAGGGTTAATCGGTGAAAATTACAGATACGAGTGTCAAACGCCCTGTTTTTGCCATAGTAATTAACTTACTACTGCTTACATTTGGGTTGGTAGCCTTTTCGATGCTACCACTTAGAGAATACCCTGATATTGAAACCCCTATTGTCAGTATTAGTACTGACTATACCGGTGCGTCGGCAGAAATAGTCGAGACAAAAATAACGCAAATATTAGAAAACAGGATATCGGGCATTGAAGGTATTAAAAGTATTAACTCTTCAAGTAGAAACGGGCGCTCTAATATTGTTATCGAATTTGATATTAGCCGTGATATTGATGCAGCCTCAAACGATGTACGAGAGCGAGTTGCGCGTGCACTAGATAACCTACCAGAGCAAGTACGCCCGCCAGAGGTCTCTAAGTCAAACAGCGACGAGAGCCCTATTGCTTGGTTTGTACTCAACAGTGAAACTATGAACTCGTTGCAATTGAGCGATTATGCACAACGCTTTATTGTCGACCGATTAGCCGTAGTAGATGGTGTATCAAATGTCCGTATTGGCGGTGAGCGTCAATACGCCATGAAAATTTGGTTAAACCGCCAAGCCATGGCTGCACGTGGTATCACTTCAAGCGATATCGAAAATACCCTGCGCAGTGAAAACGTAGAACTACCAGCAGGTGAAATTGAATCTATCGACCGCGACTTTACCGTACGTACAGCGCGTAGTTATAAAGATCAACGTGATTTTCAAAACTTAGTTATTAAACGCGGTGAAGACGGCTATCTTGTACGCTTAGGTGAAGTGGCTGACGTACAGTTAGAAGCCGCCGACGATGAAAGCCTGTTCCGTGGTAACGGCCGTAACATGATTGGTCTAGGCATCGTAAAGCAAGCTAAAGCAAACACGTTAACGGTGGTAGATAACGCGCGCAGTGAGCTTGAAAAAATAAAACGTAACCTGCCAGAGGGCACCACTATTCAAGATAGCTACGACTCGTCTGTTTTTATTAAAGAGTCAATTAGCGAGGTTTACAGTACGCTTGCCATTTCTATGGGATTAGTGGTGTTAATCATTTTTATCTTTTTAGGTAATATTCGCGCTACACTTATCCCTGCCGTTACAGTGCCCGTTGCCCTTGTTGGCAGCTTTATGTTTTTGCTTGCCATGGGGTACTCAATCAACTTATTAACCCTGCTTGCATTAGTGCTAGCGATAGGCCTAGTTGTAGATGACGCCATTGTAATGCTTGAAAATATTCACCGTCGGATTGAGCTTGGCGAGCCTCCCCTATTAGCCGCCTTTAGAGGCGCCCGTGAAGTAGGTTTTGCAATTATTGCGACAACACTTGTGCTTATTTCGGTGTTTGTACCTTTAGTGTTTATGGATGGGCGAATTGGCGCCTTATTTACAGAGTTTGCGATGGCTGTAAGCGCCGCGGTGTTTTTCTCTAGTATTACGGCCCTTACGCTTTCGCCTGCGCTATGCTCTAAAGTTTTAAAAGCGTCAGAAAAAGAAAGTAAATTTAGCCAATGGATGGACCGCGTTTTTAGCAAAATTGAAAACAGTTACCGCCAATCGCTCACCTCAAACATGACCAAAAAATGGGGGCTTATGGTAAGCCTTGTGCTAGCTGGTTTTGTGAGCTATTCATTGTTTTTACAAGTCCCCTCAGAACTGACACCAAAAGAAGACCGAGGCACCTTTTTTATTATGATGAGCGGCCCTGAAGGCGCAAGTTATGAAAATAACGCTGCCAATATGGCAAAAATAGAAGAGCGCCTGCTGCCTTACTCTGAGGCTGGAGAGTTGAGCCGCGTGCTAGTGCGTGTTCCTGGTTGGGGCGGCAGTGGCGGTGTAGCCATTGTAGGTATGGCCGATTGGGATAAACGCAAGCGCTCTACCTGGGAAGTAATGGATGAAATAAGCGCTAAAATGACCGAGGTAACAGACGTACGTGCCTTTGCTATTATGCGCCGTGGTATTGGCGGTGGAGGCTCTTCTCGTCCTATTGAGTTTGTACTGCAAGGTAACGATTACGAGCAGCTTGCTGATTGGCGCGACCGCATTATAGAGCGCGCAGAAAAGAACCCTGGCTTGGTAAGAATCGATCATGACTACAAAGAAACCTTTCCACAGTTTTTGGTCAGCATAGATAAAAACAAAGCCGCTGATTTAGGTGTATCGGTATCAGATGTAGGCACAACCCTTGAAACCATGTTAGGTCAGCGCCGCGTAACCACCTTTATTGACCGCGGTGAAGAATACGATGTAATTTTAAAAGGCACGAAGCAAGACTTTACAAACCCTACAGATATTTCAAATATTTACCTTAAATCGCGCAGTGGTGAGCTTGTTCCGCTAGATAGCCTTATCAGCTTAAAAGAAGAAGCAACAGCATCACGCTTAAACCGTTATAACCGTATGCGTGCTATTACACTTAGCGCTAACCTTGCAGAGGGCTATACGCTTGAACAAGCACTTAACTTTTTAAACAAAGTAGCCGCAGAGGAAAACGACAGCGATGGCGCAGTAGATTACAAAGGTGAATCGCAGTTATTTTACGAAGGCGCATCAGCTATGACCTATGTGTTTGTGCTTGCACTGACTGTGACCTTTTTAGTTTTAGCGGCGCAATTTGAAAGCTTTATCCACCCGTTTGTAATTATGCTTACGGTCCCCCTTGGCTTAATGGGCGCTATGTTTGGCCTATGGGCCACAGGTCTTACACTCAATATTTACAGTCAAATTGGTATTGTAATGCTGATAGGATTAAGCGCTAAAAATGGTATTTTAATAGTCGAATTTACCAACCAACTGCGCGATAAGGGCATTGAATTTAGCGAGGCTATTTTGCAAGCGGCCACTCAACGCCTGCGCCCAATAATAATGACCTCTCTGACCACAGTAATGAGCGCGGTGCCTTTAGTATTAGCATCGGGCCCAGGCGCAGAAAGTCGCATGGTAATTGGTGTGGTGGTATTTACAGGCGTTATAGTATCAACATTACTAACACTGTATGTTGTCCCTACAGCGTACTATGCCCTAGCTCGCAACACACAATCGCCCGAGTTTTTGCAGCAAAAATTAAATAAGCAAGCCGACTCTCACCCGCTAAAAGACAGCGAAGAAACTTAACTGAGCTTAGACTGCGCCGTAACTTGCTGTTGCGGCGCAATCAATTTATGCTCGCTGTAATACTGCAACATACATAATTAGGACAACTTATGAGCACATCAACACAACTAGCAACATTTGGTGGAGGCTGTTTTTGGTGTATAGACGCCGCATTCAGGCGTGTAAAGGGTGTACTTAATGTCAGCTCAGGTTACACTGGCGGCAATACCGACAACCCCACATATAAATCGGTTTGCTCAGGTACAACAGGTCATGCTGAGGTTGTTCAACTGGAGTTTGACAGCGATGTAGTGAGCTTTGAAACCCTGCTTAGCATGTTTTTTACCTTACACGATGCCACACAATTAAATCGCCAAGGTAACGATATTGGCACACAGTATAGAAGTGTTGTTTATTACCACAACGATGCACAATTAAAGCAAACCAATGAGATGATAGCCCAGCTACAAAATCATATTAGCGAGCCAATAGTGACAGAGGTTAGCCCTGCTACAACGTATTACCCTGCAGAGCATTATCATCAAGATTACTACAACGAAAACCCACAGCAAGGTTACTGTAGTATTTTAATAGCACCTAAATTACACAAGTTTGAAACTGTATTTAAAGCGTTTTTAGCTGACTAGCTAATTTGCGTTGTTAAATTGATTCTAAACACACATTAAAAAGCCCGATATAAATCGGGCTTTTGTATATTAAAAAACGCTATTAAAACTGATAGCTTGCCCCTGCAAAAAAGCGGCGCTCTGGGGTGTTGTAGTAATATATTTCACCGCTTGTAAAGTCAGCTCTTGAGTCAACCACATTGTAATCTCTGTCAAATAAGTTCTCTACACGAAGCGACAACTCAATACTATCGTTTAGCTGATAGTTGCCTGCTAGGTTCCAAAGTGTATACGATCCTAGGCGCGTTACTGCCCCCTCGCGATCACTGCGGTATTGCACATCAATGCGAGCATCAAAATCTCCAAACTGCTTCGCGATTTCCCAATTAACAGTACGCTTGGCAACATTGCGTAGCTCATCGCCGGTTTCTTTATTTTCAGCACTTAAGTACGCAAAATTAAAGCGGCTATCAAACCCAAAAATTTGCTGAGCAAGGCTAAACTCAACCCCTTCATAGCGAGCTTCGTTTATATTAGCTAATGCAAAGTTTGCATCGTAATCAATTTTATCTTCGATATCGTTTCTAAAAATTGCAACATCGACTTGTGCACTGTCAAAATTAACATTAACACCAAGTTCGCGGTTTGTTGATTTTTCAGGTTGCAGGTCCGTATTACCAAAATTTGGGTAGTATAAATCGTTAAACGTAGGTGCTTTAAAACCCGTGCTTTGACTAATTCTAAATGTTGAATTTTCAGATAAATGATAACCGGCCGCCGCAGTATAGGTTGTTTCATCGCCAAACTGTTCATCGTCGTCTTGGCGAAGAGTTAAATTGGCAAGCACAGTATCGGTGTCGTAGTAAGCCCCAACAAACACAGCTAATACATCGCGGCTATCTTCATCAAAAGCTTGAGAACTGTGTGATACATCATCCTTATACCAATTAACGCCGCCGCTAATATTAAGCGTATTAGTTAAACGGTATTGGCCGTTGTAATCTACTTGCGAACGTTTAGTAATAAACGTACTGGTTGTTGGCCCACCTGTAGAAAAATCTACATACGTGCTGTCAGAATCATCCGTTGCAAAAGCAACCTCAAGAGCATGAGATTGGTTAGTGTAGTTTTTGCTCCACTTCGCCGACAGTTGATAGTTTTTAAAGTCCCCTCTTTCAACTGTGCTCGAGGCAGGGCTAAAGCTGCTATCATAATCTGCGTAACCTTCGCTGTACTGACCTAGTAGCTTAAAATTACCATAGTGAGCGTCAGCATAATTGACTTTAAAACCTAGATTCTTATTTTCATAACCATCGTCATCTGGGGCAACACCTTGCAGCGCGTCAAAGCCATCTGTTTTTTCAAAACCGGCGTTAAAAGCGCTAGTTACATCAGCCGATTTAACAGAGCCCGCAAGCTGGTAGTTTTGATAGGCATTAGAGCCAAATGTGGCATCAAGGGAGGTATTGCTCGCTTCGCGCGTTATTATATTAATAACACCAGCTAAGGCGTCTGAGCCATAAACAGCGGCACGCGATCCTTTTATGATCTCGATTCGCTCAATACTATTTAGCGGCACATTACTTAGTGCTTTTTGGCCAAGTGTGGCTGAGCCCGTGCGAACGCCATCAATTAAAATTAACGTATCGCCAGAACCTGTACCACGTAAAGATACGCCCGACGTTTGGCCAAAGCCCCCATTAGGATTAATTTGAAAACCCACTTGTGTGCTTAGTAAGGTTGGTAAATCGCGTACACTGCTTTTGTCTATTTGTTCTCGACTGATAACATTAACGCTTGCTAAAACATTATTTATTGATTGTTCAAATTTATTAGCGGTAACAGTGATTTTTTCAATTGGATTTTCTGAAGCAGAGACAGAAAAAGACAACGCAGCCGAGATAGCAACGCCGAGAGTTGTTTTATTTAGCATGATGTTCCTTATCTTTGCCCACCGCAAAGATTTAAGTAAGTAAGATTACTTCAAGGCCGGTCTCCGGACTCAGTAAACACATAAATGCGTTAATACTTTACCGTTGCGGGGGCAGTGTTGGGATTGCTTTTGTCATAAAGGCTCACCAACTTCCCGATTATCTTGCTGTTAGTTTTAATACTTTAAACCCTGTATTTAGCAACCAGCAAGCACCTTGAAAATAGGCGGTTATTGTGAGCAGTTTGTTTACAAATGTCAACGGACGTCTATATAGCTAAAAGTTAAATTAATTGTTTTGTGTAAAGCTAGAGGTTATGCCATATGAGCTTAAAAGCGCGGTGATTTTTGGTTTTATTTCGGGCGCATTTAAAAGCTTATCCATTTGTTTTACCGAAATTTTACTGCGCGAAGGGTTAACTAAAAAGTGAGTATCGTATATAGCATCTGGTGTATTGCTCCTATAAAGTAGGTCCATATTAAAAATGTTATTCTTTTTAAAATATTGATAAGCAATATTGTTTATAACCCCTACATCTGCTCGCTTTAATAGCAGCATTTTTACAACGTTAAACTCATCAATTGTTAAACTAACTTGGTGTTCTTCACTTAAATATTGTGCATCAGTTTTAAAATCAGCAAAACGATAGGAATACCCCAATACCCCCGCTTTTGTTAAAGCATGTAAATCATTGAAATAGCTTTGCTTTTGGGTGTTCTGTGCTAACGTATACAGCTCATTTTTAGCAATAACATAAAAGCTCGTTTCCTGTAAGGCGTTTCTTGCTCCCTCGGGCACCCATTGCTTAGCCATTAAAAACAACACATCAAACTCACCCCACTCCACCCACTTTTTGAGCCTTTTTACAGGCAAAGAGTTAAGCGTAAATTTATAGTCATTTTGAGAATCATTGAGTATTTTAATAAACTCTGGAGCTACTCCTTGCTCTTTTTCAGCATTAATAATAATTGGAAAGTAACCGTCCTCTACCAACACATCTACATTTATTGGCTTAGCATAACTAAACTTACTGCACACAATGAACATTATAAAAATAAAAAACTTAAGCATTTAAAGCCTTTAACAGTCACTATTAAGTAATATTGATATTAAGAATAGCCTAATATACGCAACTGCGTGCTAAGCAGGTTTAATAATGCATTTAAATAATGTTAAAAAAGTATGGAAGCACAGTAGAGTGATTTTACGCAGGTAAAAGGGGTTTAGGGTTGCGAGTAAATAAAGGCTGTAATTAGGGCGGGGTAAAATGTGTGGCTATTACATTTAATAACCACACATTTAAATTTTCACTTTAAAATACTAATGGCAGGACTTAGCTAATTAATCGCGAAAGTTTTTAAACTGGAAAGGCTGACCTAAATCTGCAGTGCGAACGACTTGCATAGCGGCTTGTAAATCGTCACGCTTTTTACCCGTCACACGTACTTCTTCACCTTGAATAGCAGCTTGTACTTTTACTTTTGAGTCTTTAATGGCTTTAACTACTTTTTTAGCCATGTCTTTTTCGATGCCTTGTTTAAGTACAACATTACGAAACACATTTTTGCCAGCACGAGTAATATCTTGCAAATCTAAGCTTGCCACGTCCATACCTCGTTTAGAAATTTTAGCGGCTAAAATATCAAACAATTGCATTACCTGTTGATCAGCCTCTGCTTTTAACTTAATTGTTTTATCATTTAACTCAATTGATGCATCCACACCTCTAAAGTCAAAGCGTGTTTCAAGCTCTCGGTTTGCATTATCAACTGCATTTTTAGCTTCGTTCATTTCTACTTCTGATACGATATCAAATGAAGGCATTGGGTTCTCCTAACTATTAAATCTAAATTTATGCGCAGATTATAACGCTAAAATTATAAATCTTTACATTTTTCTGCCAGTTGTTCAGGTGCGATACTAATTTAGTTTGATATACTGCAGCCTCTTTTTTAAGCGGTTTTAGGATTTATCGTGACAAGGCGTGTTTACCAAGCAGTTTTTTTGATTAGTATTGTGGTGTTTACCCTCTTATTTGCCAAAGAAATAAAAGGCGGCGTTACGAACTTATTTCCACATGTTGATAAAGTTGCCCACTTTGGGATATTTTTTATACTCGCCATCATTATGGATAAAGCCTTCAAATTACCGCTGTACACGCAAATACTCCTGCTTGCGGGCTACGGTGCAGCAATAGAAATAATGCAAGATGCGCTTCCTTACAGACAAGCCTCGTTAGGTGATTTTGTTGCTGATTTTGCCGGTGCGGCCACGTACTTTTTACTAAGAAGCATTTTTACTCCTCGAAAAAAGAACCCTTATGGCTAATATTCTTATTATTGGCGACGGCGCTATTGGTTTATTGCTCAGCCATTTTTTATCTAAAGCTCATAACGTCCATGTTTTAACACGTAAAGCTACTACAAATACGCGTTTTTATTGCAAAGCAAAACAGCCTTCGCAAAAAATTAATGCACGGTTCATTACACTCACACAAATGAGTGAACAGCCCGTGTTTGATATTGTTATTTTTGCTGTAAAGGCTTTTCAGGTGCAATCGGCGTTTACGCAAGTAAAACCCTTTTTATCGTCAAATAGTGTATTAATTTTGTCGCACAACGGTATGGGGAATGTTGAAACGCTCAATGAGCAACTTGATAAGCAACACGCGTTGTATTTTTTAACCACCAGTATGGCCGGTTTTAAAACAAACGACTTTATAGTACAGCACACCGGTGAAGGAAAAAGCATATTAGGTGCCTGTAACCCATGCGCGCGCAGTTACCGCCAAGCAATGTGCGAGCAATTGCAAAACGTACCGCTGCTAAGCTACTGTACTAATATTGAGCAGCTACGGTTTGAAAAACTATTAGTAAACATTGCTATTAACCCATTAAGCGCACTGCATGATATTAAAAATGGTCAGTTACGTGCCCCTTATTTTAATAGCATTATTTTTAACTTATTAACTGAAGCATGCCAAGTAGCCCATGCTTTAAAGCTTGATATTAAACTGGCCGATGCGCTTAACAACGCTTACAACGTAATGATGCTAACCGCTGAAAACTACTCTTCAATGCATCAAGACGTAGCACACAACCGGCAAACCGAAATAGACGCCATTTGTGGCTACATTAGCCAACAAGGTAAGCGATTAAATATCAGTACTCCGCTAAACGATGCCCTACTCGCTAAAATTCAGGCAAAAAAAAGCGTGGTATAAGCCACGCTCTAAATTACGTTTAACCTTTAAGGGCGGTAAACTTTTACACCCGTAAAGCCTGCCTCGTGAAGTATAAGCGCTTGCAGCTGGCTCATAACCCCTCTTTCACAATACAGGTAATAGTCTTTATCTTTTGGCAAATCACCAAACTTAGTCGCTAAGCGGAAAAACGGTAAGTGCACTACATCTATGCCGTCAATCTCAAGTGGCGCTGCATCTTCTTCCTCTGGTGAGCGAATATCAACAACCACTGCACCCGCTGGTAAATCTACAACCGACTCAGCTTCTTTAAGTTCTTGCTTAGCCTCTACGTCAATGTCGCGCACATCCATAATACGCGCGTTTTCAACAACAGTATTGAGCACATCAAAGTCAAACTTTTCTTCTTCGGCTTTAATAACATCAATTTTAGCTTTTACCGTTGGCTTTTTAGATATTACGCCGCAGTATTCAGGCATGGTTTCGGCCATTTCTGCGGTGCCGATTTTACGGGCAATATTAATAATTTCTTGCTTATCGTGCTGAATAAGCGGGCGCAAAATAAGGGTTTCTGTTACGCGGTCAATCACACTTAAATTAGCTAAAGTTTGGCTAGAAACCTGACCAATACTTTCACCGGTTACAAGTGCTTGAATATTTAATTTTTCAGCAACTTGGCTACCAGCACGCATCATCATACGTTTTAGTACCACACCCATTTGGCTGTTTTCAACGTTTTCTAAAATCTCCGCAACAACGGGTTCAAAATCAACCGTGATAAATTTAACTTTATGGGTAGAGCTAAACTTTTTCCATAAATAGTAGCTAGCTTGCTTAACACCAATCTCGTGCGCAGCTCCTCCTAAGTTAAAGAATAAAAAGTGCGTGCGAGCACCTTTACGGATCATCTGATAACTTGCTACCCCCGAGTCAAAACCACCCGACATTAGCGAAAGCACGTCTTCTTGCGTAGGTAGAGGAAAGCCCGCCATTCCAAGGTGAGTCTTCGTCACTATGTACGCTTTATCGTCTTTTACTTCTAAGCGAATAGTGACTTCTGGGCGGCTTAGTTTAACGCGCGCGCCTTCAACGTGCTGGTTTAAACCACCGCCAACGTAGCGCTCTAAATCGGTAGAAGTAAAGTCGTGTTCACCAATACGCTTAGCGCGTACACAAAACGTTTTACCAACAATGGTGTGCCCTACTAGGTCTATGGCTTTTTTATAGATATCGTCAAGCGTAGTGAAGTCAGTTTCGGTCACTTCAATAAATTGCACAATGCCAGGAATACGCTGCAGGCTGTCTATAAAGTTTAGGCGTGTTTGTGCATCATCAAGCTTAGTTACAACAGAAATATTATCCCAGTTGTTTCTTACCTGTACTTTTTCGTCAACACGGCGCAACATTATTTTAATGTTATTTTCTAACACTTTAGTAAAGCGTTTACGTACCGAACGGCTTTTAATGGCAATTTCAGGATGTAGTTTGACGATAAATTTAAGCATAGTTCACTCTTAGACTGCGGGAATTCGCGCTCCCAGGCATTGGGCGCGCGATTATAGCAAAAATTTTTGCGTCTAGGAACTAACCAACTAACAGCAGTTAGGCAAGCGCTGGGGCTTGCTCTGCAAGTTGGGTGTATTTTTCGCGTAACTGATTCATTTTAAGCATGCTTTTTTCGGTGCTGTAAGCCCTAAATAACGCTAATACTTTTAAAATACCATGATAAATATCTTGCTCGGCTAAATTACCACTGAGCCTACGCGCTTTAATATATGGAGTCCAAAAACTAACGGTTAGTTTAAGCGTATGGGCAAGTTCAAGCGCATCTTGCTCTTCTATGGCAATCATTTCGTTGTCACGCAGGCCTAAAATAACTTGGCGAACCTGCTCTAATAACGTTGCCTGAAAATCTATGTAGGCCTTTTTTAAACTTTCGTCTCTTGAGAGAATATCGCCTAAGTTGTCGTAAAAAAAGTGATAGCGCCACATTAGCTCAAATAAAGAATCTAAATAAGCAGTTAAATGATCAAACGCATCATCGTTTACTTCAATAGGTTTAAAGTGAGTATGTAAGTGTTCACTATAAAGCGCAAAAATATGCCGAATAATGTCTTCTTTATTTTTAAAATGATAGTAAAGGTTACCCGGGCTCATCCCTAAATGTGATGCAATGTGATTGGTTGATATTGCACGTTCACCATGTTCATTAAATAACGAAATACTGGTGTGTATTATTTTATCCTTGGTATTCATATGCGACGACTCAAATTAACTTATAAACTACATTACACTAAATCTCGGCCATGCAGTATAAACAAATCAGGTTGGTTTAAATACCATCATAATTTACTATTTTAAAAACACGCTTAGCTGATTTGTGCCACAAACACTGATAGACTACTTAAAAAATAATAGTTAGTGAAATCTATGAACGTTACGGCAATCTACCCAGGTACATTCGACCCCTTAACTAATGGTCATACCGACCTCATTCAGCGTGCAGCTAAAATGTTTAGCACGGTTATTGTTGCTATTGCACATAACCCCACTAAAAAGCCGTGTTTTAGCCTAGAAGAGCGAGTTAGCTTAGCCAACAGCATTTTAGGGCATTTGAGTAATGTAAAAGTAATTGGTTTTTCAGGTTTACTTGCCGATTTAGCTTTTGAGCATAAAGCCGATGTACTTATTCGCGGTATTAGAGCAGTGTCTGACTTTGATTACGAATTTCAGCTTGCGAACATGAACCGCCGCCTGAACCCCGATTTAGAAAGTGTATTTTTAACACCTTCTGAGCGTAATTCGTTTATATCATCCACCTTAGTTAAAGAAGTGGCTCGCCATAATGGCGATGTAAGCGAGTTTGTAAGCCCACTTGTAGTGGATGCTTTAAAACAAAGATTAGGTGGCGAGGTAAGCTAAATAAACACAATGAGCGCACGTTGGTGCGCTAATATACCTAACTACTTTTTAGCCATAGCGTGTAATTCACCGCGGTTAAACAAAGCGCGTTTAAGCTTTATCAAGCCTAAAATATCTTTATTTATAATTAATACAAGTGCCATTGTGAAATCGCTAAAATACATACCAAAAGTATATACGGTCCAAAACCACCAATAGTAAAGTGTACCCTGTATAACAATGTCGTAATGCATACCTAAAAATAAGCAGGCATTAAAGCTTAGCCCTATAATTAAATAATAAAAGGGCGTAGGTATAGCCTGTGCGATAAAATTACGCCACAGAAGTAAAACAAGGATAGTTACAGCATCATAATAAAAATAATTTAAGTGCGGTGTTTCAGTATATGTGTCCATAAACAAACTAGCTATGTAGGATACCATCATAATAAATGAAAGCTGTACTCTACTCTTATCCAACTTATTAATACTTGCTGATAAGTTGTACAAAAAGGCAATAAGAAAAAACCACGTAAATAAAATACCTACGTTGTCTCCTAAATCGACAAGCCTCCAAAGAATATCAGCCATTTTGCTTCAATCTCATAACACCGCTAACCAACTTATCAGTAGCATGCACTAACATTAAAAAATCCTTTTTAATGAACAAAATACTAACCATGATGATATCCATCATATTAATAACAACGGTATAAACAGACCAAAACCACCACGGTTCGTAATTACCACGTACAAACACATCTATATGCATAGCTAAAAACAATAACGAATTGATGCTCAAGCCAAATAATAAGTAAGTAGATATGCGTTTTTCAGGTAAGTAATACCGCAGAAAAAAAATAAAAAATAACGTGACTACGTCATAACAAAATAACTCTATGTAGGTAATATCATAAATATCAACAAAGAAGCTAAAGCAATAAGATATGGCCATAACTAAAGATAGCCATACCACCTGTTTTGCTGAATTGTTAATGCTAGTTGTTAGTGAATACAAAAAGGCCATTAAAAACCCCCACTGCACTAACACACCGATATAAACTGATACTTCAGGCGGGATTAGAACATTATTCACTATTGCTGTTTCTTAGCAAAAAAAGAGTAAATAAGGTTTTTAAAATAAATGATTTTTAAAAAGTCTTTATTAATAAACAACACTAAAATCATACTTAAATCTAATACCAATACTACCGTCACATAAAAATCATAAAACCACCAATGAGTGTAGTTCTGTAAAATATGACGGTCTAAGTACATACCCAGAGCTAAACACATATTTATACTAAGCCCAAATATAAGGTAGTTATAGGCAATTGTTTTTTCTTTAATATATAGGTTCTGCACAAGTGCCAATACAACTAGGGTTATAGCATCTAATGAGGCAATATCAAAATAAGTAACTGTTTGAAAGTTAAAGAACATTCCTGGAAAATATGAAACAGCCATTATAAGCGAAAGAACAACTAATACCTTAAAGCGTGAGTTAATAGACGAAACTAACGAGTATAAAAATGCCATGAGAAAACCCCATTGCATGATAATACTTAAAGTATGTGCAAAGCTTATATCTGAGATAAAAGAAATAAACCCCATCTTAAAAGCAAACTCGGAGAATAAAGATCTCGAAATTCATTAAAACAACCATTTACTAAACAACCTAACTTAACACTAAACTTTTTAACAATTAATATTAATTACAAAGCTTTATTTAAAAACCAACTTTTTAACCTAACAAGGCCTAAAAAATCTCGGTTAATAAAGCACACTATTATCATGCAAATATTTACACTTCCAACCACAACCGTAAATACCGACCAAAACCACCAATATTCATAATATTTTGAAAAACTCATATCTAGGTGCATTAGAAAACTAAAAATAACATTAATGCATAGCCCTGTAGTGACATAATAATATGCTACCGGGTATGATTTAAATTTGAAGCGCTTTAAAAAGAGTAGAGCAAGTAATGTACATGCATCTAATAAAATAAAATCTAAATAAGTAGTTTGCCCATAATCAGTAAACAAACTTCCCGAATAGCAAATGCACATAACAAGTGAGATATACACAAGCTCTTTATCTGGCTTGTTAATCGAGTTTGCTAATGCATGCAAAAATGCAAACAAAAAACCCCATTGTACAATTGCCCCAAGATAAATTGCGTAATTATAACTTACTGTCATTTTCCCCTCTATTTAAAATAACGGGTTGAGGGGGATTTACCATTCGGTGGTTAACCACTAATGAAAGCATCATTAATACATCGATAACATTTACACCAATGGAGTAGACACTCCAGTACCACCATGGTTCATAGGTATACAAGACGTATATATCATAATATAGAATTAACGTTAGCAATGCATTGGTTGTTAATGCTAGTACCAAGAAATAAAAAGCCTTACTTCGTCTGAAAGCATTAAAAAATTGTAAAGTGAACAGTGCCACAATTGTAATAAAATCGTATAAAGCCCAATTAAGATATAGGTTATCTAACAGTTTTAGATAGCTGCTAAAAATATATGAGCTAAGCATTAACGCAGACAAATAGACAGGGGATTTATTGTCTTTGTTTATGCTAGAGACTAAGCAGTAGAGGAAGGCCATTAAAAAGCCCCACTGGGAGAAAGCCGCTACATAATCCATTAGGGCTTTGGATAAGTACATTTAAGCTAGATTGTGGGCTGCGGTTTTGAAGATTTAAACAAACCAAATAGCTTATTTTTGAGCTTGTGAAGACCTAAGAAGTCTCTATCTACAATTAAAGCCACCACCATTAATAGGTCACTAGAAAAGACTATGAAGGAGTAAGCCCCCCACAGGAACCACTGTTCTTGATTTTTAAAAACATTAACGTCCAAATACATTGAAAATGCTAATAACATATTCAATAGTAGGCCCGCCATTAAATAAATGAATGAAGGTGAAGACTTTTTAATGACCAAGAAGCATGAAATAAGAGCAAAAATTGTTACTAAATCATAGATAACCCAATCCAAGTAAGTTGTTTCATATATGGATAACCATGTAAAAAAATAGTCAGATATTGAGTAAGAAACAAGCATGCAAAGTGAGCTAAATATTAAAGTTGTTTGCCTCTTATGTCCCAACATATAAACAAATACATTAAAGAAAAAAGCCATCAGAAAGCCCCAAGTAATTAAGGCTGACATTGAAAAAAAACCAAACAACTCTGTTAAAAACATTTAAGTCCTATTACTTAACGAGGCTTTACTGGGATTGGTAGTATAGCAGGATTTCTCTGAAGTTCTGCTCCACTGGCACTCATCGCCTCTTGAGAGAAGCTTACTGTATCAGATTGTAGGGTTTTAGGGCTAGCAATTTGTTCCGCTGCAGGCTGTAATTGTTGTGTTTTATTGTATGCTTGCATTTGTAATTGGCTATTAGCTGAAACTTGCATGTGATTGATCCTTGTAAAAGTTTTAATATTTTTTGGCGCAACTTATAATCACACCATCATGTAGGTAATTGCATTACCTGTTTTAAGCAGTGATAGCTATTTTGCTATCTGACTTATACAAAGCAACCAGTGTGCCAATATTTTTTGACACATTAAAAATATATGCTAGCAACTACTATTTATTAAAACAAAACCTAATATTAACTAGCGCCAAACTCATCTGACCAGTTTATAATACACATAAAAAAACGTACAGGGGTAACCGTACGTTTTTTATATCCAGGGAATTTAAGCCACGTATTTACACGGGATCTCCGCACGTGTACTTGGCTTTAAAATATATTCCATTGCTACTTCGTCGCAGTTTTCTTTACGAAGGCAAAGCTCGCAATCTTTCATTACTTTTTCTGGCAACGATTCTTTGCTACAAAAAGTAAAACGTTGCTGTTCAAAAAAATCTGGCACGCGGGTTAATACAATAACGCGATTAAGCGCCAATTTTTTGGCTTTTGCTAATAAGTGCTCTACAAGCTGCCTACCTTGCCCAGTTACTGCACTTTGTGGATCTATGCCTAAAGAGCGTATTTCAGCAAGCCCCGTATCGTAAATGTAAAGTGATGCACAGCCCGACACTTTGCCGTCTATTTCTGTTACTGCAAATTCGTTAATTGAATGCACCATGTCGCTTTTTGCACGCGGCAAGTTTTCGCCAACGGTTGCCCAGTGCTGTATCAGCCGAGCAATATCTTCAACATCATCTAAATTTGCATCACGAACCGTTATTTGCAGTTTTTTTTTGGCGTCTTTTACTGCTTTAGTCACTTGTTCAACAGAGGTGCCGCCAAGGGCTTGACGCGCTTTAATACAGGCATCTATTTCAAGTACCGGGTAAACGTCATCTTCAAATACGTCATTAACTGATTTGTACTGCTCAAGCGAAAGCTCCTCTAGGGTTTTACCTTCGCTTATAGCAAGCTGCACAAGTACACCCACTATGTGGTGGCCTTCTCTAAATGGCACACCTTTAGCTACTAAATAGTCTGCAAGCTCAGTTGCATTAGCATGGCCACCTTTTGCCGCTGCGAGTGTTTTATCGCCGTTTACTTTTACGCCTTTAATACACGCTTGCGCCATGTGAATACAGGCAAGCCATGTTGGCATGGCGTCAAAAAGGCCTTCTTTGTCTTCTTGCATATCTTTATTGTACGCAAGAGGAAGTGCTTTTAAGGTCATCATCATGGCGCTAAATGCGCCAAATACACGGCCAGTTTTACCACGAATAAGCTCTAGCGCATCAGGGTTCTTTTTTTGCGGCATTAACGATGAGCCAGAGGTAACATTATCAGCAAGCTCTATAAATCCGGCTTCACCAGAATTATAAAATATTAAATCTTCAGCCATACGCGATAAATGAATCATCGAAATAGACGCACAGCTTAAAAGCTCTACTACAAAATCACGGTCAGATACGCCATCAAGGCTGTTTTTAGTTGCGCCAGTAAAGCCTAGGCCTTGCGCCAACGCTTGGCGATCAATTGGGTATGCAGTACCAGCGAGTGCACCACTGCCTAGAGGGCAAAAATTAAAACGCGCTTTGGCATCTTGTAGGCGGCTTTCATCACGCTCTAGCATTTCTACGTAAGCCATACACCAGTGGCTAAACAATACCGGTTGGGCACGTTGTAAGTGAGTGTAGCCTGGCAATATAGTGCCCAACTCGCGCTCAGCTAACGCCACAAACTCAGCTTTTAGTGCAGCAATAGCACCGAGTAGATGATCTGCAGTATCGCGGCACCATAATCTAAAGTCGGTGGCTACTTGGTCATTACGGCTTCGGCCTGTGTGTAGCTTTTTAGCTAAATCGCCTACTTTTTCGATAAGTGCAGCTTCTACGTGCGAGTGAATGTCTTCTGCGCCTGAGGTTGCTACTGCTTGTGGATCTGCTTTTACTTCTTCAAGCAGTTCATTAAGTGCTGCAACTAACTGTGTGTGCTCATCGCTTGTAAGTACATTTACTTGCTCAAGCGCACCTGCCCATGCCACAGAGCCAATAATATCTTGCTCTGCTAACTGATAATCGAACGGAAGTGAGTCGTTAAATTGTTTAAACGCCTCATCTGGACCCGTAGAAAAACGTCCGCCCCATAATGCCATGAAATCTCTCCAAACCCTGTAATGCCCCTTATACAAGGGGCTATAAATAATTTACTTTTTAGCCATTGCTGAAATTCTGCTCGAAAGCGAGAATAAACGAATAAAGCCTTCAGCATGTGACTGATCATATACGTCGTCTTCACCAAAGGTAGCAAAGTCTTCGCTGTATAAGCTATTAGGTGATTTTTTCTGAACGGCTGTTACTTGGCCTTTGTAAAGCTTAAGTACAACTTCACCTGTTGCTAGTGTAGAAAGCGCTTCTGCACCGGCTAAAATAGAGTCTTTTAGTGGTGTAAACCAACGACCGTCATAAACTAAATGCGAAAACTCACCGCCCAGTACTTCTTTCCACTTACGGCTTGATTTATCAAGCACTAGCTCGTCAATGGCTTGCAGTGCTGCCATAATCACGGTACCGCCTGGTGTTTCGTAACAGCCGCGCGATTTCATGCCCACTAAACGGTTTTCTACAATATCTACACGGCCAACACCATGTGGCGCAGCAATGTTGTTTAATTTAACTAAACAGTCGTAAGGTTTAAGCTGCTCACCATTTACCGCAACCACTTCGCCTTCAACAACTTTTAGAGTTACTAGCTCTGATTTATCGGGTGCTTGCTCTGGTGAGTTAGTCCACGTCCACACTTGGTCGCTCGGCTCACACCATGGGTCTTCAAGCTCGCCACCTTCGTGCGAAATATGCCACGCATTAGCATCACGGCTGTAAATTTTTGTTGCAGAAGCAGAACACGGAATATCACGCTCAGCTAAGTAATCTAATAATGATTCACGGCTTGATAAGTCCCACTCACGCCACGGTGCAATAACTTTTAAATCAGGTGCAAGCGCTGCAAAGCACGACTCAAAACGAACTTGGTCGTTACCCTTACCAGTACAACCATGCGAAAGTGCATCAGCACCTACTTTACGTGCAATTTCAACTTGCGCTTTAGCAATAATAGGACGCGCCATTGACGTACCTAATAAATACGTACCTTCGTAAATAGAACCCGTTTTAAGCGTTGGGTAAATGTAGTCACTTACCATTTCATCTTTTAAGTCAACTACGTAACACTCTGATGCACCTGATGCGATAGCTTTTTCTTCTACGCCTTCAAGCTCTTCAGCGCCTTGGCCTACATCGGCAACAAAGGCAATAACCTCACAACCGTAGTTTTCTTTTAACCATGGCACGATAGCTGAAGTATCAAGACCACCTGAATAGGCTAAAACGACTTTTTTAATTGAACTCATAGGTGTTCCTTAACAAAATTTGGATTTAGTAATGTAACTAGCAGAGCATTTTGCGCATGCATGCGATTTTCTGCTTGTTGAATAATTTTTGATGCTGGGCCATCCATTACCTCAGAGGTAATTTCAAACTCACGGTGTGCCGGTTGGCAATGTAATACCGTAGTCGCACCTGTTTGTTCTAGCAATGCTTGGTTTAGCTGATATGGCATGTATTTTTCTTTAACTTGCTCAAGCGGCGTATCGTCACCCATAGACACCCAGGTATCTGCATATACAACGTTTGCGCCTACAGCCGCCTCTACACGGTCGCTTACCATGACTGATGCACCGTTCATTGCCGCTATTTGCTCGGCCTTTTTAAGAATTTGCGAATCAGGCGAGCTACCTTTTGGTGTAACAGCAACAAAATCAGTACCTAGCGTTGCCGCTAATAACATAAGTGAATGAGTAACGTTGTTACCTTCACCTAAGTAAGCCACTTTAAGCTCACTCACATCGCCATGTACTTCTTGTAGTGTTAAAAAGTCAGCCAATGCTTGGCACGGGTGATATAAATCACACAAGCTATTAACGACAGGTACACTCGAGTACTCACCTAAGGTGGTTAACGTGCTGTGCTGGTTTACACGCGCTACAATCCCATCAGCCCATGTAGAAATATTCAGCGCGAAGTCTTTTACCGATTCACGTGCACCCATAGCGCCATTTTGCTGGTCTAAATATACAGCGTGACCACCTAAACGATTAATACCAATATCAAACGATAAACGCGTACGTAAACTTTGCTTTTCAAATAAGGTAACAACTGACTTGCCTGCTAGTACTTGGCTGTATTTCTCTGGATTTGCTTTTAAATCACGCGCAAGCTTTAATAAATTAAGTGCGCCTTGTTGGTCTAATTCTAGACCCGTTAAAAAATTCTCTAACATGGTAACCCTATGGTGTAATCTTTGTTCCGACATGCTCGCCTTGTAGCAAAGCAGTTAAGTTTTCTGGCTTTTGCCAGCTGGAAATATACACACCTCGTCGTAAATGTTGGGCAGCGTGTAGGCTGGTCTTCACTTTGACCTCCATCCCGCCCAAAATCACTCCTTCATCAATTAAAGTATCAATGTGTTTTGTGTCAAGTTGATGTAGCGGTTGTTTATTTGCATCAAGTACCGCCTCTACATCGGTCATAAATATAAGTTCTGCGTTTAAGTTGCTCGCAATCGCTGCCGCAGCTTCATCGGCATTGACGTTGTACCAATTGCCTTGCTCATCAAAGCCGATTGAGCTCACAATAGGTAAGCGACCAAGCTTAAGTAAATCATTCACTATTGAATCATCATTACTTGTGCATTTACCTACTTGACCAAGTGCTTTTAGTTTTTGCGACGCCATCACACCGGCTTCATAAAGGCTTAAACCAACAGGTTTATGCCCTGCATTAATAGCTTGGCTTACCAGCTGCTTATTTGCACAGCCAGCCAACGCCCCCACTATGTAAGGCATTTGCTCACTTGGGCTAATACGTAAGCCTTGGTGTTTTGCACTAGCAAATCCAGCTTGTTGTAGCCAGGTATCAACTAACGAGCCGCCACCATGCACTATTACAAACTGATTATTTTGATCTGTGCTTAATACATCAAACAACGCTTTTGCTGCGTTTTCAGAGTTAAGTACAGCACCACCTAATTTAATTACCCACGTTTTAGTGCTCATTAAAAGGCTCCCTTTAAACCCGTTGTATGATCTAAATTCATAGATAAGTTAATGCACTGCAATGCTTGGCCTGCAGCGCCTTTTAATAAATTATCTATGGCTGCCATAACAATTAACTGCGAGCCTTGTTGCTGCCAACCAATATCAACGTACGGCTGTTTAGCTACACCTTTAATAGAGGGTATTTTATCGCCTAGCAAACGAATCAATGGCTCGTTTTCAAGTACTTTATAAGCATCAGAAACGTTTTCCTTGGTAACGTTTGGCTTAAGCTGTACATAGATAGTTTCTAAAATCCCACGCGGAAAATTACCTAAGTGCGGTGTAAATAACACCTTGTGTCCCAGGTGCTGTTCGATTTCTGGTCCATGGCGATGGTTAAATAAACCATACGGGGCAAGCGACACTTCGCAAAAGTGAGTACCTACGCTGGCTTTGCGCCCAGCACCAGTTACACCAGAAACCGCATTAATAATTACTTTTTCATCACTTAACAATCCAGCCTGCTGCAGTGGTTTTAACGCATTAAGTGCGGCTGTAGGATAACAACCTGCCACAGCAACAAGTTGTGCGCTTGCTATGGCATCACTGTTCCACTCAGCTAACCCGTAAGCCGCTTCACTTAATAGCGCTGGGTGTTGGTGCTCAAAGCCATAGTAAGTGACGTAGTCGTCATTACTAGCAAGGCGGTAGCCGCCAGATAAATCAAATACTTTTTTACCCATGGCTAAAAATTGCGGGGCTAAATCAACACTTACTTTATGATCAGTACATAAACAGATGAAATCAGCGCTTGCGCTAATATCATCAAACGCAGAGTCACTTAGAGGTAATAATGGCAAGTCCAGTAATCCGTTATGCTCTGGGTATAAATCACTTAATAATTTATGTTTATCTAAACTTCCTTCAGACACATAACAACCTGATAAAGTTAAATTAGGGTGCTTAGCAACTAAACTTGCTAATTCTGCGCCGCTGTAACCGCTTGCGCCAATAATCACTACATTCATTTGTTACTCGATTATAAATTTACTACTAAATAGGGATGGTGTTCGCTTACACTAGCTTAGATGCTAGCTAATACTTTTCTTAATGAATTGTTGATTATCGTCGCATTATCTTCATGGCTATACTTAATATATTTATGCTTAAAAAGTGAATTGATATTCATCATAAATACTTTTATATTGTTATGCAATTAAATTGAATAATTATTTTGGATTTTTTTATGTCTTTGCCGTCATTTATCTCAATGTACCAACAACTCATTGCTGCCCCCTCTATTAGTGCAATAGAGGATGATCTTTGTATGAGTAATAAAGGGGTAATAGAGTTACTTGCACAGTGGTGTGAAAGCCTTGGTTTTACATGCGAAATTATAGAATTAGAAGGCGGTAAAGGCCGATACAATTTATTAGCTAAACGCGGCCAAGGTGATGGCGGTTTAATGCTTGCAGGGCACACCGATACTGTACCGTTTGATGATAGCCGCTGGAACCACAACCCGTTTAAACTAACAGAGCACAATAATAAATTGTATGGATTAGGCAGCATTGATATGAAAGGCTTTTTTGCTTTTGTGCTGCAAGCAATTAGTGAACTTGATGAAAAGCAACAATCTCAGCCTATTTTAATACTTGCCACTGCCGATGAAGAAACCACCATGGCGGGTGCACAGCAAATTTGCAAGCACCCTAATTTAAAACCTGCTCGCTGTATAATTGGCGAACCTACTGATATGACTCCTGTATTTACCCACAAGGGGCATATGAGTACCGCTATAAGAGTGGTAGGCCGTTCAGGTCATAGCTCCGATCCCGAACGTGGACTTAACGCCATCGAAGTCATGCATAAAGTGATTACAAAATTGCTGATCTTAAAAGAGCAGTTAAAGAATAAATATTCAATTGAACATTTTGAAATACCTTACCCTACTTTAAACTTAGGCAATATTCATGGTGGTGATAATGCAAACCGCATTTGTGGGTGCTGCGAAATGCACATAGATATGCGCCCACTCCCGGGGTTAAGCATTAAAGACCTACAAGCTTTGCTTATTGATGCCACCCGCGATATAAACGCGCAATACCCAAACGCAGTAAGTGTGATTGATTTACACGACCCCATTCCTGCTTTTAGTGGTAGCACCGACAGCGCACTCGTTAAAATGGCAGAAAAAATTGCAGGAGAGAAAGCTGTTGCCGTTAACTATTGCACGGAGGCGCCGTTTATCCAGCAACTTGGTTGTGAAACAATAGTCATGGGGCCTGGCTCTATTAATCAAGCTCACCAACCCGATGAGTTTTTAGCAATGGAGAAAATAAACCCATCGCAAAAAATTATAACTGACATTATTAAAGCAAACTGCTTTAACGCTTAAAAAAGACTGTATTAAAAACTAATAGCAAAAATAACAAAGGCGCCCAATGGCGCCTTTGCTTTAGTAATACCTATGCGTTACTGCATATACTTACTTAAGTACTTTTTAAATACAGGGTCTGTTTTTGCAAGCTCTTTTTGCTCAGCTAAAATCTCTTTTAATATAACCCCCGATGTTAGCGGGTTAGCCAATACAACTCTAAATACCACTGTCGGTTGATTGTCATACTTTGAAGGTGTTAAACGAGTCCGCGATACAAACGAGCGCCCTGATTCACGTTGGCGTTTTTGCATACTGGCAGTGAAGCGGTTAAGCGACGCGAAAATTTCTAATCGTGTTGCGGCATCCGCTTGGGCTATAGCCTGCTTAATTTGTTTAGGCACATAACGGTATGTAAGTAAACACAACTCAGGCTCAGAAATCAGCTCAAAGTCTTCATCGGCTTTAATTAAATCTGCAAAGTAATGTGCTTTTTTGATACTACGATCAATCAGCATTTCGTACCCTTTACGACCAATTACACGTAAGCAAGCATGTACTAACATAGCCATACCAGGGCGGCTGCCTTCGAGTGTATGGCTTCCCAAATCTTTTGAGCCCTTACGTAATATGTACTCTGCATGGTGCTCTATTGCATCCGTAGCGGTTGGGTCTTTAAATAACACCAAGCCTGCGCCCATTGGCACATACATTTGTTTGTGCGCATCAATGGTGATTGAATCTGCGCGCTCAATTCCTTTTAGTAAAGGGCGATGCGTTTGCGATAAAAGCGTAGCCCCACCCCACGCGGCATCTACATGAAAGTGGCAATTTATTTCTTGCGCTAAGTCGGCCATATCATCAAGAGGGTCGATATTGCCGGTTTCGGTAGTCCCTGCAACCCCAACAATGGCCATAACTTTTATGCCTTGCGATTCAAGCTCTAAGGCTTTTTCGCGCATGGCATTCACATCAACCTTGTTATTTTCGCAGGTTTTTACACCCATTAAGTTTTCACGGCCGATGCCTAGTAAGTCAATTGATTTACCTAAAGAATAATGCCCTCGCTCAGACACTAAAACCGCTAGCCCTTTGTAGCCATAATGCAGCATACCGGCTACGAGCCCTTGAGCGGCAATGCCTTTAAAGCTGCCGTCGGGTTTTAATAAGCGGTTACGTGCAATCCACAGGGCCGTTATGTTTGCAACTGTACCACCGGAGCAAAAAGCGCCGAGTGATGTTTTAGCGCTGTGCATCCATTTAGAATAAAACGACTCATCTTGCGAGTAAGCTAAATGATGCATCATGCCTAGTACTTGGCGCTCTAGCGGGGTAAATGCTTTTGAGGTTTCTATTTTTACTAGGTTTTGATTAAGCCCCACCATTAACTTTGACAGCGGCAGTAAAAAATGAGGAAGCGCCGATGTCATATGACCAATAAAGCTAGGCGCAGCCGTGTGCACCGAATGGGCAACTAGCTGCTCCATAATATCTTGGGCGTAAGCAGATACAAACGTTGGGTTTTCTGGGATCACCGCAGCCTGAAAATCTTTTTCAATTTCATGTAATGGTTTTTCAATTGCCGCTATATTTTCGTTTAAAAACCCTGCTAAATTACTCGAAATTTCAAGCTCAATTTTGCTTAAAGTTGAGTCTGGCGCTTCAGGTACAGTAAATATACGCTTAAGGCTTTCTTTAGAGGCGACGGCACAACGCTTTTGATCCATCTTTATACCTAGTGTGTGTAGCTAAAACACGCGTTTAACAGTTAAAAATGCCAAACTATGGCGCTATTATAAGCAGCGTGCTTCTTTTAAAAATTGCGCTAACTTTACTGCAATATAAGTAAAATGTCTCCCTTTAAGCCATAAAAGCGGCAAAACGGATGACAAATATTGTAAAAAAATTTCAATAATAGGATTTTATTAAAAAGTCAGATTTTAGTTTTGGGCAAATTACATTTATGCGTATACTTAACATGTGTAACAATAAGGGACAAGTATGCTCACAGGGAAATTAAAAGGGAAGTGGTTTATAGCTGGCTTTACATTGTTTTTGGTCAGTTTATTAGTCTATGTTTATTACACCTATAGCTCTGCACGTAGTGAAATAATGCGCGCAGTAGATGAGCGTCTTCTAAATGCAGCCACTAGCGTAAAACATATTTTAGGGCAAAGTTACCACGATAGAATTAGCCAAGGCTACGATATTGGTTTTTCGGTTTACCAAACTAAAAGCAAACAACTCTCAGAGCTTGCACAAGCGCTTGATATAGCTTATGTGTATTCGATGGTTATGCGCGATAACAAAGTTTATTTTACCTCATCCAGTTACACTAAAGACGATCAAGAAAACGCACGTGTTACGCAATTTCTCGACTTATACCCAGAGGCCACCGACATCAACAAGGGCGCGTTTTATTCTACCGAGCCTGTTTTTGAGCAATCAAGCGACCAATGGGGTGATTTTAAAACTGTTTTTATTCCCTTCGTAGATAAATATGGTACTACCTTCATTACAGGTGCCGACATAACCTTAGATGATTTAAATAAAAAACTTCAATACAGCGTCACTAAAGCCATAATAACGGCGTGCTTTTTCTTTTTTATTGCGGTACTGGTTGCGGCCATTTATATATATTTGTTAAAGCGTACCCTAGCAACCGATGCCAGTACTGGCTTTGCTAATCACATTGCGCTTGAGTACTTTATTAAAAAGAGCCATTCACACCACATGCAACTTGCCATTATTTGGGTGAACGAAATTGAAGATATTAATAGCTTTTATGGCACTCAAATTGGCGACAACGTAATGAAAAGCTTGCTCAGTCATTATCAAAGTCGCACTCCACAAAACTGTAAAGTGTACCGGCTTGCCACCAATAAAATTGCAATTCTTGCACCTAAAAACTTCAAAAATAGCGAACTGAACGATTTAGTCGAATCGTATAACGCGAATAGCCCTGTATTAACAAATCCGTTTATTTATATAACTTACTGTGCTGGTATTGCCAGCGGTAATAAATCGTTATTGATTGAAAATGCACATATTGCAACACTTCAGGCTAAGCATGGCCGTGGTAAGATCATTAGCTACTCAAAAGTAATGAGTGATGTGAAAAATCAGTATCAGTATAATGTAAGCCTTGCTAAAGAAGTGCAAGAAGCGTTTGATAACAACCGCATAGTGCCTTATTTTCAAGCTATGTTTAACACCACCAATAATGAAATAGTCCATTACCAATGTTTGGCCAGAATGGTAACTAAAAGTGGTGAAATTTTAAAACCCGACTCATTTTTAAACGTAGTGAGCCGCTCAAGAATGGGTGGACTATTAACCCGCACGCTATTTAGCCAATGTATAGAACGCTTTAGAAAAACAGATATACGCTGGTGCTTAAATATAAGTGACAAGGATATTCTCGATCCAAGTTTGAGTGAATACATTTCCAACGAGCTTAAACGTTACCCTCACCCAGAAAACATAACGCTTGGCCTTTTTGAGTCACACGCTATTACTCACTTTTTAGAGGTTAAAACGTTTATTTCTATGGTAAAAACTAAAGGGGTAAATGTCATTATTACTGGTTTTGGCAGCGGTTATTCAAATATTTCGAATGTGCTAAAGCTTGAAGTAAACGGTATAAAACTCGACGGCGCATTAGTAAAACAGGCCGTAAGCGATGAAAATATAGCATTATTTATTGAGCATACAGTTAATGCTGCAAAGCAACTTGGTTTAACGCTCATGGCAGAGTCGGTAGAAAATATAAGTATTGAAAATGCACTTAAAAATGTCGATGTGGCGCTAATGCAAGGTAATTATTTTGCTTACCCAACGCCACATGTTAACTCCCCTAGCCAAGAGGAAGTAGTCGTTTAAAGGTCAATCACTAAACGGTGGCTTTGTTGGCCGCTAGCCCAGTATTTACGTTCAAACGGAGTAATTGCTTCGTTTGACTCATACTGGGTTACCTCACAAGGCTTACCCGCAAGCTCAAGCGCTCTGGCAAATTCTTTTACATAAATATCCCAGTTACTTCGCACCTCTAAGCGACCACCTAGCTTAACAATAAACGGAAAAATAGCCGCACCATGCCACCTACGCTGAATATGCTTAGACTTAGGCCAAGGGTTAGGATAAAGCAAATAATGATGAGTAGGCTGCCAATTAGCAGCCACAGCTAAACGCCAAAAGTCGTTTAAGTCAGCTTGTACTAAAATATACTGGCCGCTGTCTGTTTGTTTATACTCAACATCGTGCTTATCTAAGCGGTGTGATGATTTATCTATACCAATAATTAACGCATCTGTATGGCGCTTAGCTAAATTGGCGCTACTTTCTCCTACCCCACAGCAGGAGTCTAAAATAAGCGGGCCATTAAACGCTTTCACTTGCTCATTTACTTCATCAAACGCTTTTTGAGTATGCTCAGCAATAGGCTTTTTAAACTCTGCGTTTAAATGCTTGTTAACGATTTCATCAAGCTTTTCGTGTATACCCGCTTGATTAGATACAATACGACGTGAATTTGCATCGCTCATTAATGTCTAAGCCCCACACCTTTTTTAATTAATGTTAGTGCTAAAGTAAATAGCACCGTAATAAATACTAATATAACACCAAGCGCGACGCTTAAATCAACATCCGACACACCTAAAAAGCCATAACGAAACGCATTAACCATATAAATAATTGGGTTTATTTGCGATACATTTTGCCAAAACTCTGGCAGTAGCGTAATTGAATAAAATACGCCGCCTAAGTATGTTAGTGGCGTTAAAATAAAGGTTGGGATAATACTAATATCGTCAAAACTATTGGCGTAAATAGCGTTAATTAAACCACCTAGTGCAAACACCGCTGAGGTTAAAATTACCGTTGCCATAATTACAAATATATTATGTATTTGAATATCCACAAACAACAGCGATACACAGGTAACAATAAAGCCCACCATCATGCCGCGGGTCATACCACCGCCCATATAGCCCAGTACAATGATGTAATTAGGCACAGGCGCAACTAGTAACTCTTCAATACTTTTTTGAAACTTGGTTGAATAAAAACTAGAAGCAACATTAGAATATGAGTTGGTAATAACCGACATCATTATTAGCCCCGGAACAATAAATTCCATGTAGCTAAAGCCGCCCATTTCACCGATGCGCGAACCTATTAAATTACCAAAAATAACAAAGTACAAACTCATCGTAATCGCCGGCGGTACTAAGGTTTGCACCCAAATACGTAAAAAACGAATACACTCTTTAATCCATAAACTCTTTAAGGCTACGCCATATTTAAACATTTATTCGCCCCGCCCTTGCTCTAATAATCCTACAAATAACTCTTCTAATCTGTTTGCTTTATTACGCATACTCAAAACAGTGTTACCTTGCTCGGTTAGCGCGCTAAAAACTGCGTTTAACCCTTGAGATTTAGCCACTTCAACTTCTATGGTGTGCTCGTCAGGCATGCTAAACGAGTACCCTTCAAGGGTGACTGGCTGCGCTGGCTGTTTTAAATCAAGTACAAAGGTTTCTTTATCAAGCTTTGCAAGTAATGCTTTTATTGTGGTGTTTTCTACAATGCGACCAGTATCAATAATGGCAATATTTTTACACAGTAGTTCGGCTTCTTCGAGGTAATGCGTGGTTAAAATAATCGTTACGCCTTGTTCATTTATTTGGCGTAAAAAGTCCCACATTGAACGGCGCAGCTCTATATCAACCCCCGCAGTGGGCTCATCTAATATTAGTAGCTTTGGCTCATGCATTAATGCGCGGGCAATCATTAAACGACGTTTCATGCCCCCTGAAAGTGTGCGTGCTTGCTTGTCTTTTTTCTCAAGTAAACCAAGTTGAGCTAAGTACTTATCGGCACGCTTATGCGCTTCACTGCGGGTAACGCCATAGTAGCCAGCTTGGTTTACTAGTATTTGGCCAAGCGTTTCAAACTGACTAAAGTTAAACTCTTGTGGTACAAGTCCTAAATGCGCTTTAGCAGCTTCAAGGTCGGTATCGATGTTGTGACCAAACACCTCCACCTTTCCTTGGGTTTTATTGACTAGTGAAGAAATAACACCAATAGTGGTCGACTTACCTGCGCCATTTGGGCCAAGCAAGGCAAAAAAGTCGCCTTCAAAAACTTGTAAATCAACCCCTTTTACGGCCTCTACGCCATTATTATAAACCTTGGTTAGGCCTTCTATATTTAAAGCAACATTTTGCTTATCCATTATTTACCCTCACCATAACCCCAACGTTTAGTTAGGTTATGTTCAATGTTTAAATGATCTAAAATTCGCGCCACCATAAAATCAACTAAGTCTTGAATGCTCTGTGGCTGGTGATAAAAGCCAGGTGCTGCTGGCATAATAGTGACCCCTAAACGCGCAAGCTTTAACATATTTTCAAGATGAATTTCGCTAAAGGGGGTTTCACGTGGTACTAAAATTAGTTGGCCTCGCTCTTTAATAACCACATCAGCTGCACGCTCGAGTAGGTTATCAGATGCCCCTAGTGCAATAGCTGATACAGAGCCCGCACTACATGGGCATACCACCATTTTTTTAGGGGCCGCAGAGCCTGAAGCAACGGGGCTAAACCAATTATCTTTACCAAATACTTTTAACTGCTCTGGCTTGGCATTAAATAAAGCGCTTAACTGCTCGGTTGCTTTATCTTCATTAGCTGAGAGTTTAATGTTTGACTCAGTATCGAGCACCACGCGCGCAGCACTTGATATAAGTACATACACTTGAAATTGCTGAGCGAGTAATACTTCAAGCAATCTTAAACCGTAAGGCGCGCCTGAAGCACCACTAAACGCCAGTGTAATTTTATCTTTGTACTGCACATTATTCTCCGCTGTATTTTTTAGCTAAACCATCAACTAAGTGTTGATGTAAGCCATTAAAGCCGCCATTGCTCATAATTAATATGTGCTGATTTGGCATGATATTTTCAAGCACAGTGTCAATAATCATTTGCGTACTATTAAAACACTGCATACCGGCATTATCGGCTTGCGCTTTTAGAGACCAATTTAGGTTATCTGGCTCAAATAGCAGCACGTCATCGGCATCACTTAACGAAGCAAGTAGCGTATGTTGGTGTACACCCATCTTCATGGTGTTTGAGCGAGGCTCTAAAATAGCAATAATTTTTTCATCGCCCACTTTTGCACGTAACCCCGCAAGGGTGGTTTTTATTGCTGTTGGGTGGTGTGCAAAATCGTCGTACACTTTAATGTTATTTATATCGGCTTTAAGCTCCATACGCCGTTTAGGGCTAATAAACTCTTCAAGCGCTGCAATGCTATGATCTACGGCTATACCAACATGGCGCGCTGCCGCGATAGCCATAATGGCATTTTTAACATTATGCTCGCCTATTGCCTGCCAATTAACTGTGCCTTGAAGTTCATTGTTTAAAAGCACATTAAATTGACTACCATCAGCGCTTAATAAGTCATAATGCCAATCACCATTTAGGGTTTCGCTTTCGCTCCAGAGCCCTTGCTTAATAACATCATTAAGCGCTAAATCGTCTTTAGGCCAAATCACTTTGCCACTGTGAGGTAATGTACGCATTAAGTGATGAAATTGTTTTTTTATTGCGTTTAAATCTTCAAAAATATCGGCGTGATCAAACTCAAGGTTATTTAAAATGAGCGTTCGTGGTAGGTAATGTACAAATTTACTGCGCTTATCAAAAAACGCAGTATCGTATTCATCCGCTTCTATTACAAAAAAGGGCGTTTCACCCACTTTAGCTGACACACCAAAGTTTTGTACTATGCCACCAATTAAAAACCCTGGCTTTAAGCCTGCATACTCTAATATCCACGCCAGCATACTTGCGGTAGTGGTTTTGCCATGCGTGCCAGCCACCGCAAGCACCCAAGCATTTTGCAACAGGTTATGTTTAAGCCACTCTGGCCCCGATGTATACGGTAAGCCCTTATCTAACACATACTCTACACAGGGGTTACCTCGGCTCATGGCATTACCAATAACAACTATATCAGGCGCAGGCTCTAACTGTGCAACATCGTAACCTTGGGTTAGCTCTATACCTAACTGCTCAAGTTGAGTGCTCATCGGCGGGTAAACATTTTGATCAGAGCCAGTTACTTTATGGCCAAGTGATTTAGCAATCGCCGCAATACCGCCCATAAAGGTGCCGCAAATGCCTAATATATGAATATGCATAACTTTTTAAATCCTTTGGTACTTCGCACGTCTGTGAAGTTTTATGGCGCTATAATGCCAAATTTTAGGCTTAATGACTACGCGCGTCTCGTCAATTCATTGATGCTAAATCTGCGTTATCAAAATAAAAAAGCCCTCCAACCTAAGTAAGAGGGCTTGTTCGTATTAATTTAAATTACAGCGTTAAAAATACAATTAAACCAACACCCAGTAACAATCTATAAATTACAAACGGCAGCATACCCATTCGTTCTATCACTTTTAAAAACATGAAAATACAGGCGTACGCCGATAAAAACGAAAGGACTACACCTAAAATTAATGTACTCCAATCAACTACATGCTCGCCTAAAGCCAGCTCTATTGTGTAATAAAGGCCCATCATAGAAATAATAGGTATAGCAAGTAAAAACGAAAAACGGGCTGCGCTTTGTTTGTTCATGCCCAGCAATAAACCCGCTGTCATGGTAATGCCTGAGCGAGAAGTTCCTGGGATCATCGCCACCGCTTGAGCAAAGCCAATAAGCAGCGCTGTTTTCCAGTTAAGCTGGTAAATTGTTTTCATTTGCTTACCTTTGGCATCGGCGTACCAAAGTAATAAACCAAAAATAATAGTCGTGGCCGCTATAACCCAGGCACTGCGCAGGTACAGCTCAACAATGTCTTTTAGCAATAAGCCTAGTATCGCAGCTGGTACAGTCCCCAGTATAATCCACCAGCCAAGTTTACTGTCATCGGTGGTACCTTGAGTACCAAACGATTTAAACCAGGCGCTAAGAATATCAGCCACTTCTTTACGAAAATAAATAACAACCGCTATCAACGTACCAACATGTACAGCTACATCAAAAGCAAGGCCTTGGTCTTCCCACCCCAAAATTTGCGAGGGTAAAATTAAGTGAGCGGAGCTCGAAATAGGTAAAAACTCAGTAAATCCTTGTATCAGGGCTAAAATAATTATTTCTAAAATACTCATGGGTTAGAAAACTCCACCTTCCATAGTTTTTGTTGAGGGTTATTATACTCACTCCATAGCGCAGCAATGGTTTGCTTTGCAACGGGGTGATAAAAATTGGGGGCTACTTCACAAAGAGGCTGAAGCACAAAAGCGTTTTTAGTAATTTCATCGCGAGGTAATTGTGCTGGCGAGTCGCAAATAACGTCATCGTAAAAAAGTAGATCTAAATCGAGCGTACGGGGACTAAATTTTTTATCGTCCGCTTTACGCCCGTTATCACGCTCAATTTGTTTTAATAATTTACATACACGTTCAAGCGGCATTGATGTGGTAGCAGCCACCACCGAGTTATAAAAGTTATTACCTTTAAACCCTACCGCTTCGCTTTCAAACACAGATGAGTGCACAATATCTGTGAAATGTTGCTTGAGCGCATCAAGCGCACAACGAATATAATGCGCTTTGTTTATATTTGAGCCTAGGCTGATATAAATTTGCGCCATTTAGCTCATTGCCTTAGTGCGTGTTATTTCTACACCTACCGTGTTTGCTTGCGCCACAGCGGCTGGTTTGCTCACTCTAATTGTTACTTGGGGTGTATTAAATTCGGTTAATATAATAGTCGCTAATTGCTCTACCAAGGTTTCAAGTAGCTCAACCGGCTTAGCCGTAGCGTGTTCAATCACCCGTTCACTTACTTTTGCGTAATCCAGTGCTAAATTTATGTCATCATTTGCTGCTGCAGGCTTTATATCGCTGAGCATTTCAATATCAAAATAAAGGCTTTGTTTACTTTCTTTTTCAAAGTCGTATACGCCAATAATGGTGTCGACGTGTAGTTGAGATATAAAAACCTTATCCATTGATACTCCAAATAACTATAAACACCCTCAAAACATACAATGCATTGATTAAATTAATACTGTATATGCTTTAAGCAGTGTTTAAATATGTAAAAATTACTTCTACAATAGCCATATAGCTAGATTAACTGCAAAATACAGCAGTTAATAATTTTCACGATAAATTGTGCCGCCAATAATAGCGTAAAAGTGCTATCGATGGGTATAGCAATTAAAAAATAAGGGACTTTGTGTTAGCCATTTTACTGTTTGTTTTAGCCTACTTATTAGGGTCGATTTCATCGGCCATATTAGTGTCTCGGCTATTCAAACTGCCAGACCCTCGCAACAGCGGTTCAAATAACCCTGGCGCCACTAATGTGTACCGTTTAGGTGGGCCTTTTCCTGCGTGCTTAGTATTAATATTTGATATTTTAAAAGGCACCATCCCCGTATGGGGCGCTTATTTTTTAGATTTAACCCCCTTATCACTTGGTTTGGTCGCCGTCGCCGCATGTTTAGGGCATATGTACCCACTATTTTTTAGTTTTAAAGGCGGTAAAGCGGTAGCCACTGCATTTGGCTCATTATTGCCGATTGGTTTATCGCTGGCGGGGCTATTAATAAGTACCTGGATTATTGTAGTTGCTGTGACCCGTTTTTCTTCATTAGGCGCCTTGGTCACGGTGTCGCTTGCGCCACTGTATACGTGGTTGATTAAACCGCTTTACACCCTACCGGTAACCTTTATTACCGTGCTAATTATATTTCGTCATCGCACTAATATTATTCGCCTTTTTAAAGGGGAAGAACCAAAAGTGGGCGCTAAAAAAGCGCCCACTGATAAAAAAAATAATAATTAATGCTAAATCGCTTCTAAGCTGTCTATTGGCCAACGCGGTTTGGTTTTCATGTCGAGGGTGGCAAATTGGCCGGCTTTTAAGCGCTGCATACCGGCGTAGGCAATCATTGCGCCATTATCTGTACAAAACTCAGTACGCGGGTAGTAAACTTGTCCTTTCATGCCCTGCATAACACGCTCAAGCTGTAAACGCAGCTGTGTATTAGCACTCACTCCACCAGCAATCACTAAACGTTTTATCCCAGTGTGTTTAAGGGCACGCTTACATTTAATAACTAGTGTATCAATCACTGCGGTTTGAAACGCATGGGCGATATCTGCTTTGGTTTGTGCATCATCATCATTTTCGCGAATCGCGATAGAAGCCGCAGTTTTTAGACCACTAAAGCTAAAATCAAGACCAGGCTTGTCGGTCATCGGGCGTGGAAAAACAAACCGTTTTGCAACACCTTGCTCAGCCATTTTAGCTAATCGAGGGCCGCCAGGGTAATCAAGCCCTAACAGCTTAGCCGTTTTATCAAATGCTTCACCAGCAGCATCGTCAACAGACTCACCTAATACTTCGTACTGACCTATACCGGCGACTTTTACCATCATGGTATGACCGCCCGATACGAGCAACGCAATAAAGGGAAATTCTGGCACATTTTCTTCAAGCATAGGCGCAAGTAAATGCCCTTCCATGTGATGTACGGCTACAGCTGGAATATCCCAGCCATAGGCTAAAGAGCGGCCAATAGAGGTGCCTACCAATAACGCCCCTACTAAACCAGGGCCTGCAGTGTATGCAATGCCATCTAAATCTTCAGGACCGCACCCCGCTTGAGCAAACGCAGCATCAATAAGTGGCAGTGTTTTACGAACGTGATCGCGCGATGCAAGCTCAGGCACGACACCACCATAATCTGCATGTACTTTTACTTGACTGTATAACTGGTGAGCCAATAAGCCTTTTTCATCATCGTAAATTGCAATACCGGTTTCATCACACGATGACTCAATGCCTAAAATTCGCACTGTACTTCTCCTGCCTTTTTAAACTTTACTTAATGTATTATAACGCCAAGCCAATGTTGGTTTGCCCATCTGCAATAGCTTGTTTTTTTAGTGCCTTCACGTTTTCAGAAGTTACGCGGCCCATATTTTCTACAAAGTCGATTAGCTCACTCAATACTTCAATTTCATATTGCATTAATGGGTGTTCTCGTACGGCTTTATTATCGGCTACTTCACCTTCAACTGTCATTTGGTATTCAATAAAACGCGCCACTGTAGCTTGGGATATTTTACTAACGCTAATAAATTCTTGCTCGTCTTGCCCCATCAAACCATGCATTAGGCTTAAAAGCGAGGTAGCAGCATCTATTGCGGGGTAAGTGCCAAACATATCAAAGTCGGCAAGCTCGGGGACATTTGGCTCAATTTTTTCTACTTGTTTTTCGAGATCTATTTTACTTTTGGGTAGTAATATTTTTTCCCAGCAAACATTTAACGCACTGCGTAATAAGGCTGCATCACCAAAATCGGTGGCTTCACTAAATAAACCATAATTAGGTAACATACGCTCAATTAAAGCACTTGCTAACACCGCTTTTTGTAAGTAGTTTAGCTCTCTAATACGTTGAAAGTTATTCGCTTTTGTCATTTCTTAACGTCTCACATGACCAACAAAAATCAAATGTTGATCCATTATGCTCATTACAGTTAGGGCATACCCAATCTGGAGCGGATTGTTTTACTTGTTGGTAGTTTACCAATATTTCGCGCGCGTGGCGCTCTTTTATCGAATAAACCTGCACACTAACTTGGGTTTGTTCAAAGGGAATTTCGCCCAAGGCGCCTTGAAGCATTTCACCTTGAATTTGGCACTCAATTCCCGCGCTTAATAACAGCCCTTTGATTATATTTGCCTCTAATGTGTTATCTGCTTTGTAGATCGTTACCCACTGAAAGGCTTGGTGCTTATTATGAGTATTAATATTTTGCAATTATCACCTCAATTATTTTGTGTTTACAATATCCTACGATACTCTACTAAAGTGTATAGCAGGTAACTTTTTAGGACATAACAATGACACTTACTACCCCAGGTTTACTTTTCCCAGCAATCTCACTGCTGCTTCTTGCATACACAAACCGCTTTTTAGTATTAGCGCAATTAATCCGAGAACTAAATTCAAGAGAAGGCGAGTCTATTCGCCCCGTAGTCGTAGCGCAAATAACGAACTTAAGAAAACGCATCAAGCTAATACGCACCATGCAAGTATATGGTGTAGCCTCTTTTTTATTATGTACGCTATCGATGTTTGCCTTATTTATTGAATTTAATACCACGGGCATTATTTTATTTGGAGTAAGCTTAGCGTGCTTAAGCCTGTCGTTATTAACGTCGTTATTTGAAATTCATATTTCGTGCGACGCTATAGAGATAGAGCTACAAAGTATTGAAAACAAGCCCCTCAGTAGCCGCATAACTAAAAACTTTACGAATAAAAATAATAAGTCTTAGCGGTTTATTTTTCTAAAACCATAAACAATAAAAAAGTATTGGCAGACTTGATACTTTAAGTTGCTATGCATCATATCATTACAAATCACTAAGTAAGATTTTCGTATAGCCTTTTTTCTGGCATACTTTTTTATTAATTGATGCTAAATTATGTCTAAAGTATTACTTTTGTACGCTACAAAGAGCCTAAGTTGTTGTATTTAATATTACTTGCTCATTTAACTTAGTTTAAAATAGAGTAATAAATCACTATAACTAAGCCTAATTGGTAATACTTTTAAATGCGTCTTCTCTTTAAATAATACTAAAAGAGGGATATGCTGAGGCAAATATGTCATAAATTTGCAAACACAGTTATATATTAGGCTTCGCTTATAAGCGCTTGAATCTAATATTTTTGATGTTCGCGGCACACGCGACTTACTTATAAAAAGGGACTATAAAGTGAGATTTGAACAGTTAGAACAATTTGTAGCGCTTGGTGTGCTACGCCACTTCAGACAAGCAGCCGAACAAACTCAAATAAGCACATCAGCGCTCACACGTAGCATTCAAACCTTAGAAGACGAAATGGGGTACGAACTGGTGAAACGCTCAACCCGTTCAGTCAAATTAACACCCGAAGGTGAGCTGTTTCTTGATTACGCCAAAAACACCCTTGCCGAACTTGAGCATACAAAAAAAAGAATTTCTCAATCTGTTAATGGCAATTCAGATGAAAAATTAGTGATTGGCTATACCAATAAAGCCAGTAGTGTAGTGCCCGTATCATGCGGACAGTTTTTAGCGCAATACCCACATGTAAAAATAGAAATGCAATTGCAAGAACAACATGAACTTGCAAGAAAGCTCCAAGAGGGTGAAATTGATATTAGTGTTTATTCGCAGGCTATTAATAGCATCGGCAGCGACATACACCTACCGGACCAACTGGTGTTGTTTGTTTCTAAACACCACCCGCTAGCGAATAAAAGCGATATCAGCAAACACGATTTAGACAGTTACCCTATGTATGGCTGTTTTTCTCAGTCTAAACAAGTTCAAAGCATGCTTAACGAAGCTATCGATATGCTCAACAAATCAGCGAGTATTAAAGTAGGTAGCATTGAGCAAGTAATGTCAGGGCTGGTTAAGTCAGATCACTTTGCTATTGCAAGTATTGAACACGCCAATACGCTTGCTGAGCACACAGAGCTTGTACAGCTAAAAACAAATAAAGACTTAAGCCACGAACAACTTGTTGTACAAACAAGTCAACAAGCAGCGGTTGGCGAACACATTGACCATTTATTATCGCTTATCAAAAAAGCATCTACCGCGATTAATTAATCCAAGGAAAATAGCATCCAGCGTTGCCCTTAAGCTTTTAAGGGCAGCCCGTTTAGTCAATATTTCACTGTTCTACTCTTCTTTTTGCTAAGGCCTGCAGCACAGCAGCCTAACCTCAAAAGCACTTTTCGTTTATATGCTTACGTGGGAGGTTTTTTATTTGCTTTAGTAGCGCAGCACAAACCATTAGCTATTAAATTTTTTTAGGCTACACTGTCGCACCTTTTTTAATCAACTGACATGAATGAACACACTTTTTAGTCCTGATGTTTATTTAGATGCAATAAAAACCCACGGCTATGTTGTTATCCCTAACGCACTTATTAATGAGCTAGTAGAGAGTTTAATGACCGATTGCCACCGTATAAACCCGCATTTTAGCCTTGCAGGTATTGGCCGCTTAAACGATTTAAAAATAGATAAAACTATCCGTAAAGATAAAACCTATTGGTTTGATGGCAGCTCTCAAGCCCAACTAACTTATCAAGCTCTAATGGAAAGTATAAAAACAACATTTAATCGTCAGTTTTTTATGGGGTTATTTGACTACGAATGCCATTATGCAAAATATACAAATGGGGATTTTTATAAAAAGCACTTAGATGCGTTTAAAGGGCGTTCTAACCGCGTATTTACAACAGTACTTTATTTAAATACGCCCGAGCAAGGTGGCGAGCTTGTTATATACAAACCAAAAAGTAACCACATAGAAATAATAATTAAACCCACCGCAGGGACACTCGTTATGTTTGAAAGCGAGCGATTTGCACACGAGGTATTACCTGCCATTAATGAGCGTTACTCTATTGCTGGCTGGTTTAGAAAGAACGCGTCAATAAGTGGGGTAATTGACCCGCCACGATAAAAAAACATAGCCACAACAACTAGTGGCTATGCTGAGGTTAAATTAATAACGTTGAGATGAAATTAACGCGCAAATACAAATGACAAGAACAAGCCAATAAAAATGGCTAATCCAACATAGTGATTATTTAAAAACGCTTTAAAACATGCATCACGCGCACGTTTATGAATAAGCACTTGCTGATAAATAAGTAACCCAGCGGCAGTACATAAACCAGCAACAAACGCCAAGCCTAGCTGATTAATTAAGCCAATAAGTGCCAACAGCGCTATAAAATTTGCGTTTAATAAAAATATAATGTGACGGTCGTATTTACCAAATAAAATAGCAGTAGATTTAACCCCTATTTTTAAATCATCATCTCTGTCGACCATGGCATACATAGTATCGTACGCTACCGTCCAACAAATATTTGCGGTAAATAACAGCCATGCCTGCAGCGGCAATGTGTCAATTGATGCCATATATGCCATAGGTATTGCCCAACCAAATGCAGCGCCTAAGACCACTTGTGGAAGGTGCGTATAACGTTTCATAAATGGGTAGCAAAAAGCCAGTGCCAACGCCCCAAATGACAATAAAATAGTGTTGATGCTAAGTAGCAATACTAGTACAAAGGCGATGGCTATGAGTAATACAAATAAACTCAATGCTTCACCGGCGCTTACTTGTCCGGTGGCTAAAGGACGCCCTGCTGTACGCTTAACTGAGCCGTCTATTTTTCTATCAGCAAAATCATTTATAACGCAGCCAGCACTGCGCATAACAATTACGCCTAAGGTAAATACAATAAAGTTAACTAGACTTGGCATACCACTGTTTGCAAGCCATAGCGCCCAATAAGTAGGCCACAGTAATAATAATGTACCTATAGGCTTATCAACGCGCATAAGTTGAATATAAAAAGGGCTATGCTGTAATTGCAAAGGGGCTAATTTCATGAGTACAAATAGGCTCCGGGTAAAAATACTTCGCACACTAAAAAGTGGTAATCATTAATAGAAAACACACTACGGCGGCCTAGTAACGGGCGCATGGTTAAATTCAACTCTTTAACAAGTGACTGCAGTGCATGCTCTGAGTCAAAGCGTCCTACTTCAATATTGCTGCGGGTAAGTTCAGGGTGTTGAAAAATAACATCGCCTAAAGGGCGTGCCCCCATATTATGCAGTGTTGTTTGTGTACTTGGCAGCCAGCTTTGGGCATACACCATAGGTGCATTGTCACACAATAAAAGCACCTCACGCTTAAGTGCTTTATTTGTGTTTGAACCAAGTAATTGCTGCTGTGCATCGCTTAAAGTAAAAGTTTGCTCATTAAGCACTTTTACACTAAAACTTTGTGCATTACTTTTCAATTTAGCGGTTAACGAATGTGGCTCAAATAGCCACTCTTGTTCTAACTCAGATAAGTTATTTACCAAAGATGCACATTGCCAATTGGCAGATATAGAAAGCGGAAATGTAATCACAATAGCTCAATAAAATAAAAACCGAGACGATGATAACATTGCCAAAGCATTTGAAAAAGTGATGTTTTACTGCCGATAAATAATTGTAGAAGCTGTTTATTAAGCGCTATTAAGTATAAACTATTTGTATTAAGAAAATGGAAACACACTAAAGATGAAAAAAATAGTATACGCAGGTTTTTTAGCACTATGCCTAAGCTGTTTTAGCTTCTGGGCAAAAGCACAATCCACAGTGGGTTATTTTGGTTTTGAGCCAGATATAATTACCAATTACATAGGTGCCTCAAGTAAGAAAATGGGCTATGTACGCGTGACTATAGACTTAATGCTTAGCAATAACGCAGACATTGCAATTGTAGAGCATCACACTCCACTTTTACGCGATGCATTAGTAGAAATACTCTCAAAAGAGCCTGAAGAAAAAATAAAGTCGCTTACTGGGCGTGAAGAAATTAGAGCAAAGTGTGCTGAAAAATTAAAAAGCCTGTTAAAAGAAGAAACAGGCCAAGAGATTATCCGTGAAGTATTATTTACTAAGTACTTATACCACTAAGCTCACGCTTTTTTAGCATTAAATAAATGAGCGGTTACGGCGTAAGCCATGCCGCTTAAAAGCCCACCTAAATGTGCCCAATTAGCCATACCAACAAATAAAACATCTGCAAAGCCAAGTATTAGCCAAATTAACATAAAGCCAACAATCGCTGTGCTCACTAGCGCAGGCTGCTTAGGGTTTAAATAGCCGTGAATCCAACAAAAGCCCAATAACCCATACACAACACCACTTAACCCGCCGAAATTGGGGCCCACTATTATAAACTGGGCCCAGTTACTAATCAGTGCAGTAACCACAAATAATCCGACTAAACTGAGCTTACCGCATTGTTTTTCAATATTATCGCCAAGCGACATCCACCAAATTAGGTTAAATACAATGTGCATTGCACTAAAATGAACAAGTGCCGGCGTAAACCAGTTCAGTGGTTGGCTCGGGTTAAACTGCAAAGCAGTGTATATTTGCTCAAAACCACCCAATAAAAATGCAAAGTAAATAGCAACGCTTACAATACTGACGGTTTTATTCAGCCAGCTTAGTGCTTTAAAGCGCGCCACTAAATTAAGCGACTGCCCTTGGTACGTTAAGCCAGATTGTGTGCTGCCAACATCCCAAGAGGCTTGTTGATAGCGCTCATGATTTGGGTTTTGTACAAACTCAGCCCATAGCGGTTGCACCTGATGAAAATGTTCAGGCTTAACGCTTATAACCACATTGCTGCCATCAGGTGAGTGTAACTGCCCTTCTAAGCCTTGGCTTTTTAAGTAGTCTATAAACCCTTGCGCAGCGCGTGGGTTATTTAAGCTACCTAATTCAATCATCGCTCTACTTGCTCGCTGTAAGCCGCTTCCCAAGCAGTAAAGCCACCATCCATGCTGTAAACATCTTCAAAACCCTGCTCGACTAGGTAGCTCGCCGCTCCTTGTGAGCTCATACCGTGGTAGCAAACAATAATAATGGGCTGATCAAACTCTTTTTCCATCATAAATTGAGCTATATTGGCATTTGAAAGCGCTTCAGAGCCAGGGATATGCCCTGCTTGGTACGAGTTAGGATCGCGTATATCTGCAATTACTACGTCTTCTTTATCAAGTAGCTCATGTGTTTGTTCTATAGATATATGTTTAAAAGCCATTAAAATCTCTTTATAAATTAAATAAAAAAAGGCGGCCACAGCCGCCCTTCTTGTAATTTTGTAGAATTAATCCCAGTTTAAAATTACTTTTCCTGACTGACCTGAGATCATCATATCAAAGCCAGCTTGGAAGTCATCTACAGAATACTGATGCGTAATAATTGGATCTAAATTAAGACCAGACTGAATCAAACTTGCCATTTTGTACCAAGTTTCAAACATCTCGCGGCCATATATACCTTTTATTACTAAGCCCTTAAAAATTACTTGGTTCCAATCTACTGCCATGTCTGAAGGTGGAATGCCTAACATGGCAATTTTACCACCGTGGTTCATGTTATTTAGCATAGAATTGAATGCGCTTGGTACGCCTGACATTTCAAGGCCTATATCAAAACCTTCTGTCATGCCCAGGTCATTCATTACATCTTCTAACTTATCATTGGCAACGTTAACGGCACGAGTAGCGCCCATTTTACGCGCAAGCTCAAGACGGTATTCGTTAACATCGGTAATCACAACATGGCGAGCCCCCACGTGCTTCGCTACGGCTGCTGCCATAATACCAATTGGCCCTGCTCCCGTAATAAGTACATCTTCGCCCACTAAATCAAACGATAAAGCAGTGTGCACTGCATTGCCAAACGGGTCAAAAATAGACGCCAACTCATCAGAAATATTGTCGGGAATTTTAAACGCATTAAAGGCAGGAATCACTAAGTACTCTGCAAATGCACCTTCACGGTTAACGCCCACGCCGGTGGTATTTCGGCATAGATGTACACGACCAGCACGACAGTTGCGACAATGCCCACAGGTAATATGACCTTCGCCAGATACGCGATCACCCACTGCAAAGCCGCGTACTTCTTGGCCCATATCAACCACTTCACCTACGTATTCGTGGCCAACAACCATAGGCGTAGGAATAGTTTTACTCGCCCATTCGTCCCATTTGTAAATATGAACGTCGGTGCCGCAAATTGCCGTTTTACGAATTTTAATAAGTAAATCGTTATGGCCAACTTCAGGCTTTGGCGCATCTGTCATCCAGATACCCGGCTCTGCTTTTAATTTAGATAATGCTTTCATAGTTAACACTCAACTAAAAACCGAGGACTGACCTCGGCTTATAAAAATTTAAATTACACCCATTTCTTTACCAATACGGGTAAAGGCTGCAATAGCGGTATCTAGCTGTTCAATGCTATGTGCAGCAGAGATTTGTGTACGAATGCGCGCTTGACCTTTTGGCACAACGGGGAACGAAAACCCAGTTACATAAATGCCTTCTGCAAGTAGCTTGTCTGCCATTAGTGACGCTACTTTTGCATCGCCAAGCATGACAGGAATAATGGCATGATCTTTACCCGCACAAGTAAAGCCAGCAGCTTCCATTTGCTCACGAAAATATTTTGCATTAGACCAAAGTTTAGCGCGTAACTCGCCACCATTTTCAAGCATTTCGAGCACTTTAATAGACGCTGTCACAATTGAAGGCGCTAAGGAATTTGAAAATAAATAAGGACGAGAACGCTGACGCAGCCATTCAACAATCTCTTTTTTACCCGATGTATAACCGCCTGATGCACCGCCCAGCGCCTTACCTAGCGTACCGGTAATAATATCTACACGGTCAAGCACATTACAGTACTCAGGGGTGCCTTTACCATTTTCGCCAACAAAGCCTACTGCATGCGAGTCATCAACCATCACTAATGCATCGTACTTATCAGCCAAATCGCACACAGCCTCAAGGTTACAAATTACACCATCCATTGAAAACACGCCGTCGGTGGCTATTAATTTTGTTTTAGCGCCGGCTTCATCAGCTGCAATTAATTGTTTTTCAAGATCCACCATGTCGTTATTAGCATAACGAAAGCGTTTAGCTTTACATAAGCGAACACCATCAATAATTGATGCGTGATTGAGAGAGTCAGAAATAATAGCATCTTCAGCGCCTAAAATAGTTTCAAATAGGCCCGCGTTAGCATCAAAACAAGACGAATATAAAATGGTGTCTTCGGTTTCTAAAAACTCACTAATTTTTTGCTCTAGTGTTTTATGGATATCTTGCGTGCCACAGATAAAACGTACTGAGGCAACACCAAAGCCATGGTCGTCTAAACCACCTTGCGCAGCTTTAATTAATTCTGGGCTATTTGCTAAACCTAAGTAATTGTTAGCACAAAAATTAATAACTTTATCGCCAGACGCAACCTCTATCTGAGCTTGTTGCTGCGAGGTAATAATACGCTCACTTTTATACAAACCTTGCGCTTTAACGTCTTCGATTTGCTCTTGTAGTTGGCTAAAAAAAGCAGATGCTCTCATCTGTAGTCTCCAATTAAATGAACGGGTAAACAACAACATTAAAGCCACTGTTTATGATGGGATGTATTGTAAAAGTTTAACGCGTAAAATGCACGGTTTGCAGTTCATCGCAAACACCCGAATTGGCAGGAATTCCTGCCACTTTACAGATGAACAAGAAGGCTCAATCTAAAGAGTGATAACTGTCGGTAAATCACGTATCGAGTTAATCACGAGATCAGCATGTTGCTTGGCACTTTCATCTATATGCTGGCCTGAACGCACCAGAACGCGCGTTGCAATATGTGCTTTTTCTGCCGCTTGCATATCGCTAAGTTTATCCCCTACCATAACACTGCTAGAAGGGTGAATATTATGCTCTTGCATAGCTTGTAACAGCATACCTGGCGCTGGTTTTCTGCACTGACATTGTTTTGAATATTGCGCTAGCGCTTTTTTGGGGTGGTGCGGGCAAAAGTACACATCTGTAATTTTAATATTGTGCTCACTAAATTGAGTTTTCATCCACTGTGTTAAGGCTAAGAAGTCTTCTTCAGTGTAGTAACCACGGCCTATTCCCGATTGATTAGTCACTATAATAATTTTATAACCTGCATCATAAAATGCTTTACAGGCACTAAACACACCCTCTATGAATTCAAATTTTTCACTTTGATATACATAGCCATGATCAATATTTACCACGCCATCGCGGTCTAAAAAAAGCGCTTTGTTTTTTTCTTGTACACTCATTTGATAAACTCTTTTTGTACCACATGGTCAAACATAGCTTTAACACTGTCTACGGTTATTTGGCTCATTAAGTCATCGCCTTTAACGCGCGTCCCCCAAGGCAATTGTTGCGCTGTTTTACCCGTTTGCTTTAGCAGATTTTGATGATATACCTCAACTACATAGTCTTGATATAAATAAGGGCCTGTACGTGCAGGATTAGAATGCGCATATAAACCAATAACCGGCGTACTTACCGTTACCGCCATATGTGCAGGGCCAGTATCGGGAGCGAGTACTATATCAGCGCGCTTAAGCACACATAGCAGCTCTTTAAGTTTTGTTTTACCTACTAAGTTTAAAATAGTGCAGTGACTGTGTTTTATAATTTGGTTAGCTAAATTAATCTCAAGCTCAGTTGGGCCGCCCGTTAGTACCACGTTAAAGCCCTGATCATGCGCGTAATCAGCAAGCGCTGCGTAGCGCTCAGGCAGCCAGTTGCGCTGGGCTTTACTGGCCGCAGGCGATATCACCATTAGTTTACCTGACAAATACGCAGGCCCTAACAACTCATCTGCTTTTCTCTCATCCGCTAAGGTATAAGGCATATCCCAGGTAGGTGAATAGTTTTTAACACCAATGGCCTGCGCAAAGCCTTTAAACCCCTCTAACACATGCGCTTCTTTTTGTGGGGCTATTCGTTTATTTATAAACAAGCTGTGTAATTCTTTTGAACGAGCCCAATCAAAGCCTATTTTCACTTTAGCCGGAATACAGCGCGCAACAAAGCCAGCTCTTAATGCAACTTGCATATTAAGTAGCACATCAAACTGTTGCCCTTTAAAAGAATGTTTTAATTTTTTAAGTGCATCTTTACCTTGTTTTTTATCAAAAACCACCAGCTCAACCCCAGGTAAGTCGGCAAGCAACATGGCCTCTACTTTGCCCATAACCCAGGTTATTTTTGCATTGGGGTGTGCTTTTTGAATCGCTTGTACAGCACTAACAGCATGACACACATCACCAATGGCAGAGAGTCTTAAAATACAAATTGAGGAGTAATTAGGCACTTGAGTCATGCGTTCCATTTGGCTTTAAATAATAGACTGCGATCTTAAATTATACTCGCGCTAATGCAAGCACTTATGCTGCGCTATAAAACACGTTAATATACACGTATTATTGAATTACTTTAACGAGCTATGTTTAAAACACTAACGCAAGGCAAACACACTATTTTAAGCCACCCCGATTATACTAACGAGGTTAATTTAAATTGGTTTGATGCAGATTACTGGCAACAACAAAATAAAATAGTCGGCGCTAAAAAAGGCCGTGCCACAGCCTGGTTTTTTAAACACGATAATTTAACCGCTGTACTTAGACACTACTGGCGAGGTGGTTTAGTGGGTAAGTTATTAAGCGATCAATACCTTTACCCTGGCCTTGAAAGCACCCGCGTGTATAAAGAGTTCAGCTTAATGATAACGCTTATTGAGCTTGGTTTAAATGTGCCAAAACCCATTGCCGCTAAAGTAACAACCACAGGCTTAATTTATCGTGGTGATATAATTACTGAGGCTATAAAAGGGGCTAAAAGCCTGCTCGATATCTTAATTGAACGCCCACTAACAGAAGATGAGCTCAAGCGCATTGCCAGTATTGTGGCTCTCTTTCACTCAAAAGGCGTGTATCACGCGGATTTAAATATAAATAATATTTTATTTAATGAAACGGGTGACGTTTATATTATCGACTTTGATCGCGGTGAAATAAAACCATTAAATAAACAGTGGCAACAAAGTAATATGGCCCGTTTAGAGCGCTCATTTTTAAAAGAGCGAGGACGCAACAACGCATTTTATTGGCAAGATAATGACTGGCAAACGTTATTAACGCTTTATAAAAGCCAGTTAACCACACAAAGCTAGGTATTGCTTAGCAACTTGGTCGGCCGTTACCTTTTGTAAAATATCGGCATTAGCTACATTAGGCTTAGTGTTTAAAACCAGCTCAATTTTAGCTGCTAGCTCATCGCTATTCCCTACCGGCGCTAAATATTTGGCTAAGTCGTTTGTTAAAATTTCACTCGGCCCAAACGTGCAGTTAGTACTTACCACTGGCGTACCCACAGCGAGTGCCTCAATTAACACAGTGGGGAGCCCTTCAAAATCAGAGCTTAAAACTAACGCCTCGGCCTGCTTTATCCAGTTATACGGATTTTGTTCAAACCCAGGCACTATAAGTTGCTCCTCAATACCATGCGCTTTGGCAAGCTTAAATGCTTTACTAGGCTTATTGCATAGAAGGACTAATTTGTATTTTTTATCAAGCTTTGCAAATGCCGCAAATAAAATATCATGGCGCTTTTGTTTAGCTAACCGCCCTACATGAATAATATACGGCGATTGCGGAATTTGCGCATTCACCTCATTTGAGAGCCGCTTTATATCTTCTAAATTAAAGGGATTATAAATAGTGGTGATGGCGCTTGGGCTAATTAAACGCCCTTGAGTAATTTCGTGCTCTACCCCTTTAGACACGCACACCAAAGATTTTCCGTTTAAGTTTTGCTTTGACTTTTTAAGGTAGTGATAAGATAGCGGGCCTAATTTTTTTTGCCTAGCAAGCTCTGCATTAACAGAGTTATGCATAACAAAGTGAACATTTTTAATCTGGCTTTTAGCCAATAAGTTATTGCTTCTATCTAAATTGCTAAGTACTAAATCTATGGGGCCAGTTTGTTTTTGTTTTTTATTAAACCACGCTTCTAGCTTTGCTACACTTTTATTTATTTTCCAAAAACGATCCACTTTAGTGGCTTTATCGGTGAATAAACTTTCAACCTTAATACACGCAGGGATAGTGTATTCATATTTATTAGCCAACGATAAAATAGTCACGCTATGCGCTTTTATTAACTGCTGAGCAAGGGTTAACATCACTTTTTCGGCGCCGCCACCCGCTAATGAATCTATTACAATCACTATATTCATCTATCGGCAACCATTAGCATGCTTTTAACCCCTTGCGTTATTTCTTCATAGCTATGCGTGCTTTCAAGCAAAGCGTATTTTTCTAATAGCTGGTTAAAATCAGGCTCTATTAGCAAAGCACTGACTTTATTTACTATGTCTTGAATTTCAAAGTTCGCTTTAATTACCACACCGGTTGTGGTGCAACTTGCTAAGCGTTGTGTTTGATCTTTTGAAATAGCACAGGCTACAACAGGTGTTTTAACCGCAATGGCTTGCAATAGGGTATCGCCAGCACTTAACAGTGCAAACTTTGCTTGTTCCATAAGCGACAAAAACTCACTATTTTCTAACGTATTTAAATTTAAAACCGCATTTGATACTGGCAACGCTTTATTATAGTTAGGGCCAAATACCACCACTGCTTTTAACCCTGTTTGTAATGAAACCTGCTCTGCGGCGGCAAAAAATACATCTGCACAGTTTTGGTTATCTAGCATATGACCGCCAGAGCCTGCACTCACAATAAAGTAGCCTTGTTCATCAAGCTGATATTTTTTTAACACCTGTTTGGTATCGCACGCTGATGAAAATGCTATGTAAGGGCCCACATTTTTAGGCATAGCCAAAGAAAACATATCTATTTTAGCTCTTTCAGCCCAGCTCAGAGGTTCAATGCAATAATCGGGCTGTACCACCCAATGGCTATCAATTAAATTAATACGGTTAAGCTTTAACCCTTTCGCTCTTTTTTTGGCATGTTGAGAAATAAACACCACTTTGGCGCCCACTTTTTTGGCCGCTTTCATGTGAGCTGCGCGCCCTGCACAGTCAAATATAACAATGTCAGGTTTAAAATCAGCGATAACTTCACACACTTTATCGCGCTCTTTAGTTGCAGAGCGCTCAAGCAAGGTGGCATCAAATGGGCAGTTTTTAGCGTAGGCCGTGTGTTTATTTAAAACAAAATGGATACTAAGTGAACCTGGGCATTCACTTTCTAAGCTTTGAGCTAGCAACAACGAGCGCATGTATTCGCCTATTCCTTGTGGCGATGATACGGGTATGAATAAAAGTCGTTTGTTGCTCATTGCATTCTCTATTTCCTATTTGCGCAGCAGTATACCAATCCCATTGTTTTTACGATAGCTAGGTTACATTTTTATACACAAATTTAACGCCATAAAATAGATTATTTACTGCAATAGCCTTGCTAGATTGGTAAACTTAGCCGCAATCTTAATCACAAGGATCTGAACTTTGCGAAACAGAATTTTTCTACTTTCTTCTCTTTTTTGCGCTATGAGCGCATCAGTAACGGCAGAGCCCTGGGTAAAGCCAGACGATTACGGACTCAGAGCCGATATACAACAGCTGGCTGATGCCGGTGTTATTTTAGCGCCTGTAAACACCTACCCGCTAATGTGGAAAAGTTTTATTGGGGAGTTAGAATCGAGCAAGCTTGAACTTTTATCTCCTAGCCTGCAAGATGCATTACTTCGTGTAAAACATCGTTATAAGTCAGAAAACAGTAGCTCGCACAGTGTACAACTCTCAGCGTTTGCTGCATCAGACCCAATTATAGCCACCAGCTTTGGAGCAACCAACACACAGGAGTCTGAGCTTTCTGCGGCCTACGCTTACCTTGGCGATAATTTTGCAGCAAAGGTAGCCGTTAATTACCGAAACGATGGTAAACAATGCTTAGTTGATGGCAAAACGACCAATGATATAGCCACTAACGAACAGGCGCTTGAAGAGTGTAACGATACCTCATTTGACGATAGCTACTTAGCCTACCGCTTAGGCAATTGGATTTTTAGAGCCGGTGCCGTAGAGCAGTTTTGGGGCCCGGGTGTTGATAACAGCTTAATTATGTCAGGTAATGCAAAGCCACTGCCAGCACTGAGTGTAACCCGTGAGCAAAGCACAGCGTTTGAAACGCCTTGGTTAAGTTGGCTTGGCCAATGGAGCTTTACCGCGCAAATGGCAAAGCTAGAATCAACCCGCGTTATTCCTGATGCATTACTTTGGAGTAGCCGTGTTAACTTTCGCCCAATTCAACAGCTTGAAGTTGCTTTAAGTTGGTCTGCACAGTGGGCTGGCGAAGGCCAACCAAGCTCGGCAGGTGATTTTATTGATGTAATTACTGGGCAAACAAATTGTATTGATGGCAATGAAAATTGCGATAGTTCCCTAGAGTCTAAAATCGGTAATCAGCTTGCTGGCATAGATGTGCGTTGGTCTGACACTTTATTTAGTCATCCTTATGCCATTTACGCAAGTACAATTGGCGAAGATGCCAGCTCGCAATTTAAACCAGCCGACAGAGCATACTTATTTGGCGTACAAACTACGCAGCGCATTTACAATCAAAATGTGCTCGTTAACGTTGAATACATAGACACAGGTGTATCGTGCTCGGCCGAGTCAACCAATGAAAACTGCTACTACGAACACTCAGATTATAATTCGGGCTATCGTTACCATGGTCGCACTATTGGCTCAACCTATGATAACGATGCACAGTCAGTCGTGTTAACACTACTTGGCCAACTTTCAAATGGCGATGACTGGCAAGTAAAGCTGCGTAGCGTTGATTACAACAGCGATAATCGCGATCGCTACCCTAACAACCCAGACTTAGGTAATACAATTACCAAAACTGGTTATAACTCAAAACAAGTTGAGCTTCGTTACAGACAACTTGCAATGGGTGGGCGCTTAACGCTCGGTGCTTTTGCATCAAACAATGATGGCGCTGAAAACGACACCTCAGCGTTTGCTAAATACGAATATAACTTTTAAACCCTATATTTAAAAATAGCATTTAGAAGTTAGTATTTAGAACAAAAAAGGGTTGAAAACGCAGTTTTCAACCCTTTTTTGTTCGCTAAGCAAATGTTATTGCTTAATTTTTCTAATTACTTTAGATGTAGAACAACCATCTAAAAATGTCAGCACTTCTACTTTACCGCCATGGCGTAGCACATGATCAGCCCCTGCTATTTGCTCTACAGTGTAATCCCCCCCTTTAACTAAAATATCGGGGCTTATTTGCTCGATTAATTTAGCCGGTGTGTCTTTTTCATCCTCGCTGCCAAAGGGAATGACCCAATCAACAGAGGCAAGTGCACTTAACACCATTGCTCGCTCATCAAGTGGGTTTATCGGGCGTTCAGGGCCTTTTAAACGCGTAATTGAATCATCATTGTTTAGCCCCACAACGAGCCTATCCCCGCGCGCTTTGGCTTGTGCTAAATAGCGTACGTGGCCTGCGTGTAAAATATCAAAACAGCCATTGGTAAACACTATCGTTTCGCCGTTTTGCTTAGCAAATTCAATATGTTGCAGTACATCGTCAAACGGCGTTTGGTAGTGCTCGCCATTGGTGTGTAAGTATTGGCCAAGCTTTTGGCTTAGCTCTTCTGGTGACACTGTTGCCGCACCCAATTTACTTACTACAATGCCTGCCGCTAAGTTAGCAATTTCTACCGCATCTTTGGGGGCCATACCTGCACCGAGCATCACGGCAAGCGTGGCTATAACAGTATCGCCTGCGCCAGTTACATCGCTTACTTCTAACTGCTGGGCCGCAAAGTCATGTTTTTCATCGGCATTAATTAATGACATTCCCTGCTCTGAGCGTGTAAGTAGCATGGATTTAATACCATTTTTGCTAATTAGTTCACGGGCGCTTTGCGCTAAAATTTCTTCAGAGCCTGTTTTACCACCTGCTAAATTGAACTCGTGTAAATTTGGGGTAATGTAGTCTGCGCCTTCGTATAAGTGTAAATCGGGCGACTTAGGGTCAATCAGTACAGTTTTACCTGCGGCTTTAGCAACGCTCACCATCTCCTTAATTAAGCTTAACGAGCCTTTGCTGTAATCAGAAAATACCACAAAGTCGTATTCATCAAGTACTAGCTCTAAGCGGTTTAATAACAGCTGGCTATGCTGCTCGCTAAAGGTTTCTTCTAAATCTAGGCGCACAAGTTGTTGATGGCGGCTAATAACACGCATTTTAGAAATAGTCGGTAAATCACAAACACTCACAAGTTGAGAACTTATTTTCTCACCTTTTAAAATGGTTTCTAAAATTTGCCCGCTTTCATCTTCACCAATTAAACCAAGTAGCCCTACTTTTGCATCAAGTCTAGCAATGTTTTTTGCCACATTGGCAGCGCCACCTGCTTTATCTTCAAACTTACTTACTTTTACAACCGGTACCGGAGCCTCAGGCGAAATACGTCCTGTATCGCCATACCAGTAACGGTCTAGCATAACATCGCCCACAACTAAAATACGCGCTTTAGATAAGTTTTTTAATAGCGATAAATCCATTACTGCTGCTCCGCAACAACCATATCGATGGCTTCACACAACCAATGACCAATAAACATATGTGCCTCTTGGATACGGGCTGTTTCATCATTTTTTATAATAATGGGCAATTTAGCAATGTCTTTTACTTTACCGCCCTCGCGTCCGGTTAAGGCAACTGTAAATGCACCAATTTTGTTGGCTGCTTCAAGCGCTAGATTAATATTGGCGCTGGTACCTGAGGTTGTTAAACCAATCACTAAATCCTCAGGTTTACATAAAGCCTGAACTTGGCGCTCAAATACCGTATCAAAGTGGTAATCGTTACTGTGCGCAGTCAGGATTGAGGTATCTGTAGTGAGTGCGATAGAAGCTAATGGGCCACGCTCTAATTTATAACGCACTACAAACTCAGCTGCTAAATGCTGCGCATCAGCTGCACTGCCACCGTTACCAAACCAAATAACCTTACCACCAGCTTGCAATGCACTGTGGCACGCTTCTAATAATTGCATAGACTCTTGATGATAAGCCTCCATCGTTTCAAATAAGGCTTGATGACGGTTTAAACTTTCAACGTAGCTTGTTGCCACAGAATCGATAATTGACATGAAAAATTCCTCTAGGAACTGAAATGGCAGGAAAAAATTAAATCCATTATTCCATAGTTTTATTTAGTTGTGTGTATTTTATGGGAATATAGCTGAACTGAATTATAATTTCGTGCTTCACATGTTCAGAAATTATCACTTTCGCGTTAAACTAGCGCCACTTACCTTAATAAAAGTTCAGTATGGCACGTATTTTTTACTCACTCGCTTTAATTTTAATTAGCCCACTGATTGTATTTTACTTATATGTACTAAGAGGTAAAAAAAATAAAGGCTACCGTGCGCACTTTAAAGAGCGCTTTGGTTTTATTAGCAAACACTTATTTAATAATAGCGCTAAACCGGTTGTATTCCACTGCGCTTCTGTAGGTGAGGTCCTTGCTGCAGCGCCACTTATTAAAGCACTGCAAAAACAACACCCGCAGCTTAATATACTTATTACCTGCAATACCCCTACCGGGCGTGCGCAAATTAGCAAACAATTTAAACATACCGTGGCATCTTGTTATTTACCTATAGACTTTGCAGGTTCGAGTGCTCGATTTTTAAAGCGGATAAACCCACAAGCACTGTGTATTTTAGAAACTGAGCTGTGGCCTAACTTAATGGCAATAAGCCATAAAAAGAATATTCCAGTATTAGTGCTTAATGCTCGACTAAGCGAAAAGTCGCAGCAAGGGTATCAAAAGGTGGCTGGGTTAACGCATATAATTATGCGTTCAATTTCAGTGCTCGCAAGCCATAATATAAATGATGCGAAGCGGTTTATTGAACTTGGTTTACCTTCTTCAAAAAGCCATGTTACAGGCTCAATAAAGTTCGACATTACGCCAAGCGACGAACAACTAACTAAAGTGGCAAATCTTAAAGCCGAGTATAAAACCAATGAACGTTTTGTATGGGTGGCAGGCTCTACTCACCCGCTTGAACACGAGATGATATTAAACGCCCATCAGCAGCTATTAAAAAAATACCCTAATACACTTTTAGTTATTGCACCGCGCCACCCTGAGCAGTTTGATAAAGTAGCCGACACGTTAGCTCAAAGCCCACTTAGCTTTAGTCGTCGCAGCAACAATAACTATCAAAACGAGCAAGTACTATTAGCTGATACATTGGGCGAGCTACAGTGTTTATATGGCGCAGCGAATGTAAGTTACATAGGCGGCAGTTTAATTCGCCGCGGCGGGCATAACCCACTTGAAGCTGCTGCTTTTTCAGTTGGTGTTATTACAGGCCCACATACGTATAATTTTGATCATATCTACCCTGAGCTAATTAAACTTAAAGGGGCTGTCGTTGTTGAAAATACCGATGAGCTTGCTAAACAATTAATTAATTTAAGCCAAAACACCAAAGCGTGCCAAAGCTTAGGAATTAAAGCGCAGCAATGTGTAGTAAAAAACCAAGGCGCCATTGAAAAAACATTAACCATTATAAATCAGTCTTTAGAGCCAAAAGCATGACTCATCAAGCAATTGCCCAAACCCGCGAGTGGGTATCATCTGTTATTGTAAAATATAACTTTTGCCCATTTGCCCGCAAAGAAGTAGAAAACAACTGTATTCATTATGTGCTTAGCCCAGCAGATAAAATTGATGACGCTGTCATGGACATGCTAGAGCAGTGTGTGCAGCTTGATCAAAACCCCGAGCGTGAAACCACATTAATACTGTTTGATAACGGCTTTAGCGATTTTGAAGACTTTTTAGATTTAGTCGATTTAGCCAATGCCTTACTGGTAGCGCAAGGGTTTGAAGGTAAATACCAAATTGCTAATTTTCACCCTGACTACGTGTTTGCCGACAGCGATGAAGATGATGCGGCAAATTACACCAACCGAGCCCCCTACCCTACACTGCATTTAATACGCGAACTGAGTATGAGCGAAGCGCTTGATAACTATAATGAGCCTGAATCTATACCAGAACACAATATAAAGCTTGCAAGGCGAAAAGGCATCGACTTTTGGCAGCAACTTTTAGCAAACATAAAAAAAACGAGCGCCTAAACGCTCGGTTTTAAAGTAACAAATTCAATACTACTTTTTAACCCAGTTCCCATTCACTTCAATATAGTGGCCACTTTTGGTCTTTTCGATTGTTTTAGCTGCAGCGAGTGCTTCGACTTGTGCCAGTGATAAGTCGTTCTTTTTAGCCAGCTTTAAATACTGTGCTTTGCGTTTAGCATTAATTTCCTCAACCACTGCTTTTGCCTCGCTGTTTTGCACAACAAGCCCTAAGTAACCTGAGCTATCTTCACCCACTAAGCCTTGATTTTTAGCATCATCTAAACTAATCGCCCACGCCGAAAACGACATACACACTGCACCAATTAAAGTGGCAATACTTAATTTATTTTTTATAGTCATCATTTAGCTCCTAAAATAATTCGCTGTCGTCACTGAACAGGGTATCGAGTTCTTTATCCACCTTTACACGAATTTCATGATCTACTTTTACATTAAGGTTGATAGTTATTGGCTCTTTAGCTGCTACTTCTACTCTGTGTGTACATGCGCTCAATGCGCTAATAGCAGCAAGGGCAATGATTGCCTTAATGCTTAACGAATTTTTCATCATTAGTTTCCTTTTTGAGAATATTGCTGCTCAACTTTTTGTGTTATTTCGTCGCTCAGCCTAAGCGCTCTTAGTAACGTAAACACGTTTTCTTCGTGGTTATAATTAAAGTTAACTTGCTGCTGCTCTGGCTCATTAAAACCTTGTAAGTTAACACCTAAGTTTAACCAGCCATCACTTTTAAGCACCACTGTACTGTTAAGCTTTTGTATATCAAGATTTTTGAGTAAGCCAAGTACAGGTTGTAACTCTTGTTGCTGACGCATAACGGCGTCAAACGCTTCGTTATTACTAATAATAAGCTTACCTTGGCTTTGGTTGACTAGGCTACCATTTTTTACCTCAACCCCTGTTTCATCAAAATAAAATGGCAACGACCCTTTTAACCTACCAGTGAGGGTAATACCCGACTTATCGTCAAGCGTTATTAATTTACTAGCATCAACATTTTCAAACGTAACATATGCTGTTTGCTGCGGTTTTAAAAGCGAGTATTTATCTAATTCAAATACCCCACCAAACACATTGCCAACTAAATTAAAGGCTTGCGCACTATTATTTACCACTTCTATTTTGCCATTAATATTATTAACTACCACGCCCGCTCTTAATTCATTAACGTTAAAGGTAGTAGGGGCAACATTAAGCTGCCCTGAATCGTACTGCCCACTAAATTGCGTACTAAACTGATTAGCTAAGTAATCGTTGTAAAGCGCGCTGGTATCACCAACAGTTAAATTAAAATCGGCTTTTTGTAAATTAACATCGCCACTAATACGCCCGCCAAACTCGCCTTGAGTGAGTTGAGCTAATGGCTCAAATTGGCTAATAATCGAATTTAACGAAAGCACACTTTGCTGCGGTATAATCACTTCAAACGGATGCGCTACTTTTGAAACATGGTGATTAGCCACCAGCTCAACACCATTTATAAGTACATGATGCGACGCTTTAAGCGCGCGACTTTGCAGCCCTGTTGACGTTACGTTTATTGTATTTAAATCGACATTTGGGCTTGTCAGTGTGTTTATTTGAGTGCTTGCATTTAAGTGAGCAAATAACTCTCCCACACCTAAGTTTGCCCTGGCACTAAGGGTGTTATTAATACCGGTAAGTTTAAATTCGTTGTATTGCACGCTATTAAGCTTACTTTTAAGCGTTACTTTTGCATCGAGCTTTTCATTCATGCTTGCTTTAAGGTTACCTGTGTACCCGGTAAGAGCATTGCCATAAGCAGCTGCGCTATCAAAGCTAAGTTCAATACGTGCGTTACCTACGGGCTTAAAGTCAATAAGCTTAGTAACTGTAAAATCCCCTGCAGCTTTTACATTATTAGCCTCAGCCGGTAAAAATTCAGGCAAAGCGGTAAGCGCAATATCGTAATTGCCACTTAGTTGTTCGTTTTCAAGCTGCGTATTTAGCACTACAGCCTTTATATCATCAGTGTGTAGCTGCGCTTTAAGCTGCGTGCGCGCACTTTGTAATGGCGCAGCCGTATTTATAAACGTATCTGTAAACGTTATATCTATATTTTGCTTGGCTTGCTCTGCGCTTTTGAGGGTTATTAATGGTAAAGATAGAGTGTTATGTTCAGCACTAATTGGTTTAGCTAAAGCCCATTGCCAATTAAGTGGTAGCTGCTTTACAGCAAATGACTTGTAGGCACTTTCAGGAATAAGAGTTTGGCAGTTATTACTAAGTTTTACATTGTTTTTAAGCGTGCTTGGGTCAAGCTCAAGGTTTTGGTTATTTAAATGATAGGTAGCACCTAGCACACCTTTTGAGCTGTTTGTTATATCGCAGCTTTGTATTTTATAGTCATACTGGGCTTGTAATTCACCAGTAAGGCTTACCTCTACTCCGTTAAAGCTAAATGCCTGCGCTGAATCAAAGCTAAGCCCATTTAATAACGCGTTATCGGTTTTAAGTAACTGTTTAAGTAATTCATCATTAACTTTAAGCTGCCCTTGTACCTTATTATTGTAAAGCGTTGCACTTGCGTTTAAATCACCATTGACTACAAAGTGGTTAAGCTTAGGCTCGGTAATATTTAGCACAAGCGGGCGCTTTAAAAGCGCACTGTTTATACTTAGTTGCTCAACTGTAATTGTTGGCCTTTTTTCAGGAAGGGCTAAATCTAAAATTGTTGCAGGGCTGCTTTCTTTATCACTTTGTGGAAACGGATTGACATTAAGCGCCGCTTGCTTAATTTCAACATGGCGAGTATTTGCGGTAATGCTTGTAACAACAAGCTCTTGATTTTGATAACTTAAACACGCTTTTTGTACGTGCACATTTAATTCACTCGTAAGCGAAAAGTCTAGACAACTTAAAGTAACGCCTGCTTTTTCAAGCGCAGGTGCTACAGCCCATTGCAATAGTGGCAAACGAAATACATAGCCAAGCAAAACTATACTTAGCAATACAGCACCTATAATTAAACTAACGCGCTTTAACATACTATCCTTATAAGCTTTTATTCATACCTTACAAACTATCGTAATTTTAAATCTACGCAATCAAAAAAGGCTGCACAGTGCAGCCTTTTTTATTGTACAGCTAGATTATGAATCTAACTTGTATATGTCGTTTTTAACCTACATTTTTACGTGCATTGCGGAACATACGCATCCACGGGCTATCCTCTTTCCACTCATCTGGGTGCCACGAGTTAGCAACAGTGCGGAATACACGCTCAGGGTGCGGCATCATTACAGTGGCACGGCCATCAGTAGAGGTAATACCGGTAATACCTTCTGGTGAACCATTTGGGTTAGCCGGGTATTGCATTGTCGGGTTACCGTAGTTATCTACAAATTTAACCGCAACAGTGCCGCTGTCAAGCGCAGCTTGAGTGGCAGCATCATTTGCAAACTCAGCATGGCCTTCACCATGTGATACAGCAATTGGCATACGCGACCCAGCCATACCACTGAAGAACACTGACGGGCTTTCTTGTATTTCAACTAAGCTAAAGCGTGCTTCAAAACGCTCTGACTTATTTGTTACAAAACGTGGCCAATGCTCAGTCCCCGGAATTAACTCTTTCAACGTTGATAACATTTGACAACCATTACACACACCTAAGCTAAAGGTGTCTTCACGGTGGAAGAAGTTTTTAAACTGATCGCGTGCCATATCGTTAAACAATATAGACTTAGCCCAGCCTTCACCGGCACCTAATACGTCACCGTAAGAGAAACCGCCACATGCCACTAAGCCTTTAAATTGCTCAAGGGTTAAACGTCCTTCGAGGATATCGCTCATGTGTACATCAACAGCGGCAAAACCAGCACGGTTAAACGCAGCAGCCATTTCTAAATGCGAGTTAACGCCTTGCTCACGTAAAATAGCCATTTGCGGCTTAGCGCCCGTTGCAATGTAAGGTGCTGCTATATCTTCGTTTAAATCAAAGTTAAGTTTTACGTTTAAGCCTGGATCTTTTGCATCAAACTTGGCATCAAACTCCTGCTTTGCACAATCAGGGTTATCACGACGTGCTTGCATTTGGTACGTTGTTTCGGCCCAAATTGTACGAAGCTCAGTACGAGTATGATTAAGCACTGTTTGCTCACCACGGTTAAACACAATGCTGTCGTCACTATTAAGCGAGCCAATCACGTGGCTAATTGCAGCCACACCATGTTGCTCAAATACAGCATTTACGGCCTCTAAATCGCTGTTAGCAACTTGAATTACCGCGCCAAGCTCTTCGTTATATAGTGCTTCTAGGTCTGTCCCTGTTAAACCAGCTAAATCAACAGTCACTCCGGTGTGCCCTGCAAATGCCATTTCAGTTATGGTAGTAAATAAACCACCGTCTGAGCGGTCATGATAAGCAAGTAGCTTGCTATCCGCGACAAGTGCTTGCATGGCATTGAAAAAGCCTTTAAGTAGCTCAGGGCTGTCAACATCTGGCGTAACATCACCAAGCTGCTTGTAAACTTGTGCAAGGCTTGATGCACCCATTCGGTTTTTACCTGTACCTAAGTCAACTAAAATAAGCGATGTATCGCCTTTATCAGTACGTAACTGCGGAGTCACTGTTTTACGCACGTCGTCAACACGGCCAAAGGCAGTAATAATAAGTGACAAGGGCGACGTTACCGATTGCTCAGTTGCATCATCCTCGTTTTTCCATGTCGTTTTCATCGACATAGAGTCTTTACCTACAGGTATAGTTAAACCAAGCGCTGGACAAAGCTCTTCGCCTACCGCTTTTACGGCTTCATAAAGGCCTGCGTCTTCACCTGGGTGACCGGCTGCAGCCATCCAGTTAGCAGAAAGCTTAATGTTCTCAAGGCTGCCAATGTTGGCACAGGCAATATTGGTTAGTGACTCTGCCACAGCTAAACGTGCCGATGCACCGTAGTTTAATAGTGCAGCCGGCGTGCGCTCACCCAGTGACATCGCTTCACCGTGGTAAGTGTCGTACGTTGCTGCGGTAACTGCACAGTTAGCCACAGGTACTTGCCAAGGACCCACCATTTGATCCCGTGCTACTAAACCGGTAACCGAGCGATCGCCAATGGTAATTAAGAATGTTTTTTCTGCAATTGTCGGTAAGCGTAATAAACGCTGAGCCGCCTGTGCTATATCAATTGACTCTGCATCAATTGCCTTGCCGGTAACTTGCTTTGAAGTTACATCACGATGCATTTTAGGTGCTTTACCTAGTAATACATCAAGCGGTAAATCAACAGGGCTGTTATCAAAGTGACTGTCGGCAACAGTTAAGTGGCGCTCTTCTGTGGCCTCACCTATTACTGCATACTGCGCACGTTCGCGCTTACAAATGGCTTCAAAGCGATCAAAGTCTTCGACAGCAACAGCCAGTACATAACGTTCTTGCGATTCGTTACACCAAATTTCGTGAGGGGCCATGCCCGGCTCATCGTTAGGAATATCACGTAGTTGGAATTTACCACCACGGCCACCATCATCTACAAGCTCAGGGAATGCATTAGATAAGCCACCGGCGCCTACATCGTGAATAAAGGCAATTGGGTTTTTATCCCCTAGTTGCCAACACTTATCAATCACTTCTTGGCAACGGCGTTCCATCTCTGGGTTTTCACGCTGTACAGATGCAAAATCTAAGTCTTCGTTAGATTGACCCGATGCCATGCTTGATGCAGCACCGCCGCCTAAGCCAATATTCATTGCAGGGCCACCTAGTGCAATAAGTTTTGCACCTACTGGAATATCCCCTTTTTGCACATGATCAGCACGAATATTACCTAAACCACCGGCAAGCATAATAGGCTTGTGGTAACCGCGCACCTCTTCACCGTTGTGGCTTGTTACTTTTTCTTCGTAGGTACGGAAGTACCCTAATAAGTTAGGACGGCCAAACTCGTTATTAAATGCCGCGCCACCTAAAGGACCGTCCATCATAATATCAAGGGCATTTACGATACGGTTAGGCTTTCCAAAGTCGCTCTCCCACGGTTGCTCGTAACCCGGAATACGTAAGTTAGAAACCGTAAAACCAACTAAACCCGCTTTTGGCTTAGAGCCGCGGCCCGTTGCGCCTTCATCACGAATTTCACCACCCGAGCCTGTAGCCGCACCAGAAAATGGTGCAATCGCTGTTGGGTGGTTATGGGTTTCTACCTTCATTAAAATTTCTATGTCTTCTTGATGATACGCATATTCACCTTGCGCATTCGGGAAAAAGCGACCCGCTTTTGAGCCCTTCATTACTGCTGCGTTATCTTTGTACGCCGACAGTACATTTTCAGGGTTGTGCTCAAATGTATTTTTGATCATTTTAAACAGTGATTTAGGCTGCTCAATACCATCAATTGTCCAATCAGCGTTAAATATTTTATGACGACAATGCTCTGAGTTTGCTTGGGCAAACATAAATAACTCTATGTCGTTAGGGTTACGGCCTAACTTTTTAAAGTTTTCTACTAGGTAGTCAATCTCGTCATCAGCAAGCGCAAAACCTTGTTCAACGTTTGCAGCAGCTAATGCTTCGCGTCCACCACCTAAAATGTCAACTGATGACATTTCACGAGGCGAGTCGTTACGGAATAATTGTGCTGCCGAAGCAAGCTCGCTATGCGTTGCCTCAGTCATACGGTCGTGTAATAAAGCCGCTACCTGCGCAAGTTGCTCTGCACTTAGCTCACCTTCTACGTAATAAGCAATACCGCGCTCAACACGGTGAACCTGTTTAAGACCACAGTTATGTGCTATGTCGGTTGCTTTAGATGCCCATGGTGAAATGGTGCCAGGGCGAGGTGTAACTAAAATAAGTGTGCCAGCTGGGGTATGCTCGGCAATAGTTGGGCCATAAGTAAGTAGCTTTTCAAGCTTAGTTTGCTCATCAACACTCAAAGGCGAGGTTAAATCGGCAAAATGTGCATACTCGGCATATACATTGGTGACTGGAAGTTGCGATAGTTTGCAACGCGCTAAAATTTTATTAACTCTGAACTCTGAAAGTGCTGGTGCACCACGAAGGATCAACATAGATAATTTCATCCGGGGTTAGGGATTGAACGATATTTTAGGCGGGCATTATAGTCTAAGTAGCACTCAGTTTTAACTCCAAATTGCGCTTTTCAGAAAATTAACTTTTTATTTATATAAACAGCTGCAAAATTACCAATAAAAGCTAAACGCTAAGTGACGCCATAGTGAAGTTTTGGTATAACGGGGTATGAGCTTTATGGGGCGGTTAATGTTGAAAGAAAAGCTAATAATTATCATCACTTTAGTTATGTTGTTGTGCGCCTGTAATATGCAGGAGCAACAAACTCAACTTGCCCAAATTAAAGCACAAAATAAAATACGTGTAGGTACGCTTGCCAGTGCCAGCAACTACTACCAAGCAGTGCAGGGCGAGCAAGGCTTTGAATACGAGCTTTCGCAAGCCTTTGCCGACTACCTGGGTGTTGAGCTAGAAATAGTGCCGTTTTTTAATTTATCCGATATGTTTGAGCGCCTTGAAAGTGGTGACTTAGATATAATAGCCTCAGGCCTTACCTACAACAAAGTACGTGCACAACAATACCGCTATGGCCCCACTTACAGAACAATTAGCCAAAAGTTGGTTTATAAACAGGGTCGAGTTCGCCCACGTGAATTTGACGACCTGGATGGAAACTTTACCGTTATAGCCAAAAGTAGCCACTCTTTAACCTTACAAAAAATAAAAAAGAGCAACCCAGATTTAACCTGGCAAGAAACCGAAGAGCTCGACGAAGAGGAGCTTTTACAAGCCGTTATTGATGGCGAAATAGACTACACCCTCGCCGACTCACACACGCTTTCACTATTTAGACGTTACCACCCAAATTTAAGTATTGGCTTTTCAGTTACCCGAAATGACCCCATAGCCTGGATACTGAATAAATCAAAAGATGACTCACTTTATGCATTGCTAGTGCCTTTTTTTGGTGAGGTAAAGCAAAGCAACCAATTGTATGTGCTTGAAGAAAAGTACTTTGGACACGTACGCCAATTCAACTACGTTAATACGCTTGCATACATAGAGGCTATAAAAGAAACACTCCCCACATACAGACCTTGGTTTGAGCAGTATGCGGGCAGCCTAGACTGGCGCTTACTTGCCGCACTTAGTTATCAAGAGTCTATGTGGAACCCACGTGCTAAATCGCCTACGGGTGTACGAGGCATTATGATGCTTACACGTAGTACTGCTAAACAGGTGGGCGTGACTAATAGATTAGAGCCAGAGCAAAACATCCGCGGTGGCGCTAAATACTTAGCTAAGCTTGTTAAACGCATCCCCGATAGAATCCCGCAGCCTGATAGAACTTGGCTTGCACTGGCAGCCTATAATGTAGGCTGGGGGCATGTTAACGACGCGCGCATTATTACCGAACAACAAGGGGCCAGCCCTGATAAATGGGCCGATGTTAAAAAGCGCTTACCACTTTTAATCAAAAAACGTTATTACCGTAAAACCCGTTACGGTTATGCGCGTGGCGATGTTGCGGTAAAATATGTTGATAATATTCGCAGATATTACGATGCACTTGTTTGGCTTGATGAAAATAATGCCTTAGCGCCAGAGCCTGAAACACCTAAAGTTGAAAAAGCGGCTCAGCCAAGCAAAGAGCCTGTAAACAACGATAAAACCGAGCCTACCCCATCGCTTTCACCTGAAGAAAAAAGTAAGCAAGGTGAAAATAACACGCAGCAGTCTCAGTAAAGGGTTTATATTTACATTTTTTAATTGGCTGCTCATGCATGTTAAACATTAAATGTGAGCATTACACACTTAACTTTGCGTTTTAATGAGCGCTAATTTTTCCTTCAAGATTAACCACTGCGATAACTAAATTAAAAATCTGTTTACTTGTCATGAAATGATCACTAATGTGTGTTTATAGTATATTTACCTGATTTTTAATATATATCTTGTGCCTTTCTCACTCTCACGCATTAGGAGAACACATGCTAAAACGTAGACGCACACAAAAACTAAAACGCAATATTATTCATTCGACAGCCACCAGACGTCGTATAATGCTACGTAACTTACATAAAAAAATTATTTGGCGTCGTCGTATGTTTGCTATGCAGCAAATGATAGAAGCAGACTCAGAGGCTGCTAACTAGCCACTAATTTGACGAGCCGCTTTTTTAGCCGCTTTAATTTGCTCTCGGCGTTGTTTAAAAAACGCCGAAATAGTACTACCACAGGTTTGTCCAAGCACCCCACCTAATACTTCTACCTGATGGTTCAGCCTCGGCTCTTGCAATAAGTTCATAATAGATCCAGCCGAGCCCGTTTTAGCATCGGGCGCACCATACACCAAACGCTTTATTCTACTGTGCACTAACAGCCCAGCACACATAGAGCACGGTTCTAACGTAACGTACAAGGTGCAATCAATTAAACGGTAATTATTTAAAGCTCTTCCTCCTTCTCGCACTGCAATCATTTCAGCGTGCGCAGAAGGGTCGTTATCAGTAATTGAACGATTATACCCTGCAGCAATAAGTGTGTTGTCTTTGACAAGGACTGCTCCCACCGGAATTTCGCCCAATTGCTGCGCTTTATTGGCATACACCAATGCTTGCTCCATCCAATACTCATCGCTTTTAAGATCGTTCATAGTACTTACTTTAAATAAATTTTCTGTCGCTATTATATCAATTTGCTTGTTTAAAATGCGAAATTGAATAAATTATTGCAAAAATAAAACAAAATAATGTGGTTTATCGTGGCTCATAGAGTGTGATTTACGCTATAATCTCACGCTTTTTTTATTTAGCTCACAACACAGGTAGCAAATGAAATTTCCTGGACGCCGCAGACATAAACATTATTTTCCAGTGGAAGCTAAAGATCCACTTACTAATCAACTAAACGCCACTGAGCGATTACAGCGTAGTTACATTACGGGAATCGATCAGATCGTTGTTGATATTGAAGCCAAAGTCGATCAGGCTTTTTTAGACGAGTTTCAACTTCGCCGTGGTATGTCGCAAGTTATTGATAGCGATATTACCAACGCCCTATACGACCGTTTAAAATTAAACAATATGGTTGATTACGAGTTTGCCGGTGGCACCATTGGTAACACAATGCATAACTACTCAGTACTTGCAGACGATCGCTCAGTATTGCTTGGTGTTATGAGTGAAAACATAAAAATAGGCAGCTATGCCTATCGCTTTTTATGTAACACATCAAGTCGCGTTGATTTAGACTATTTACAACCTGTAGATGGGCCTATTGGCCGTTGCTTTACCTTAATTGATGAAACTGGCGAGCGTACATTCGCGATTAGTGCTGGTTTAATGAATCATTTAAAGCCTGAGTCTATCGATAAACACTTAATCGAGCAATCTTCTGCCCTTGTGATCAGCGCCTACCTGATGCGTACACAGGGTGATGAAACAATGACTGAAGCAACCCTACAAGCAGTTAAATACGCTAACGATGCAGGAGTACCGGTAGTTTTAACACTGGGCACTAAGTTTTTAATTGAACAAGATCCAACCTGGTGGGCTAACTTTGTAAACGAGCATGTCGATATACTCGCCATGAACGAAGAAGAAGGACTGGCAATTACTGGCTTTGAAGACCCACTATTAGCCGCAGACAAGGCACTTGACTGGGTCGACTTGGTTATTTGTACCGCCGGCGAAAAAGGCTTATTTATGGCCGGTTATGTTGATGAAAGCTTTAAACGGGCAACCGAGTATCCACTATTACCGGGGGCAATTGCCGATTTCAATCGCTATGAATTTTCTCGCGCAATGAAAAAATCCGATTGCGAAAACCCGATAAAAGCCTATAGCCACACTGCGCCATTCATGGGTGGGCCTGATTCAATCAAAAATACCAATGGTGCTGGCGATTGTGCGTTGGCTGCCGTGTTACACGATTTATCAGCAAACGTTTATCATAAATTAAATGTCGCCAATTCAGCAAAGCACGAACAAAAGGCCATTACTTATTCTTCTCTTGCACAAATTAGTAAATACGCTAACCGCGCGAGCTACGAGGTATTAGTACAACACTCGCCACGTTTATCTCGTGGCCTACCAGAGCGCGAAGACTGCCTAGAGCAAGTGTATTGGGACCAATAAATAGGGAGCTATACGTACTCCCTATTGCGGTATTTTAGAAAATCGAAATATCGAGCTTTTTAGATAGCAGCTCTAATGCTGCTATCCCCGCTACCGAATTACCAAATTCATTAAGCCCAGGTGAATATACAGCCACCGTAAACTTACCCGGTAATACTGCTAATATAGTGCCTGACACCCCAGACTTACCCGGCATACCTACTCTGTAGCCAAAATCTCCTGCTGCATCATACAAGCCACTAGTAAATAAAAGCGAATTTAGTTGTTTATTCTGACGGCTACTTAAAACACGTTTACCCGAGCTGTAATCAACGCCTTTATTTGCTAAAAAGTTATACGCTCTAGCTAACTCAATACAGTTAAGTTCGATTGCACAAAAATTAAAGTAAGACCAAAGTACATCATCTACGTCATTCTCAAAATTACCAAATGATTTCATTAAATGCGCCATTGCCGCATTTCTATGCCTAAACTCGTACTCAGAATTGGCCACTTTTTTATCAATCACTATTGCACTATTACCTGAGAGTAACCTAAACGTTTCAAGCATTGAGTGGCGAGGTGCAGATAATCGACTGTACAAAGCATCGCACGTCACAATCGCACCTGCATTAATGAAAGGATTACGTGGTACGCCTTTTTCGAACTCTAACTGTGTAAGAGAGTTAAACGCGGTTCCAGAGGGCTCTTTGCCTACCCGGTGCCATAGCTCATCACCATAGCGCTGCAGGGCCATTGTAAGTGTCATCACTTTAGAAACTGACTGAATAGTGAAACGTTTGCTGCAATCCCCCGCACAAATGGTTTCACCATCAGTGGTATAAATAGCAATAGAAAACTGCTCGCTAGAAATCTCAGCAAGTGCAGGAATGTAGTCTGCAACCTTACCTTGTGATAACAAAGGGCGCACTTCGTGCGCTATTTCATCTAGAACAGTTTGGTAGTCAGCAGTGGGCAATTGACACCTCTATTTTGGCATTATAAAAATTTGATTTTAACACGCACAACTTCTGCACGCCTAGTTATGTTACATGAATAAAATAGCAGATAAGCATGAACTTAATGTTTATTTACAAAGTGGTATTTTCTATATCTAAGTAATACCGCTTCGCAATAATGGTTAATTATTTACGGGGCATTAAACCTGATTACACTCAGCATGATGTGTGCCGTAACCTTGCATAAAATTGTTAAGCTTTCTAAAAGGATACGAATGTTATGATTCAAGGATGTACAAGTGCGGACATTACTGAGACTGTCTTCGACATGGGGTATTGGCTATTTATAAACCCCAGACAACAAAAAACCCGTTACATCGCTGTAACGGGTTTCTTTAATTTGAATCCTGGCAATGTCGTAGTGCCCACAGCGGTAGAGAGTCACATAGCAAATACTACACTATCATTGGCCGGGCTCGTCTTAGCGCTGTTTTGTTTGATGTATAGAATACAGATACAGCGGCA